>JACCXL010000061.1 GCA_013697015.1 Chthoniobacterales bacterium
ATTCATCGGGACCGGTTATTGCGGGAATGGCTTTACGTTTGGTTCGATCGCGGCGGTGATGGCGCGAGATTGGGTCACCGGTGTAAAAAATCCGTGGAGCGATTTGTTTGCCCCCGATCGCAAAAAAATTCGCGGCGGCACCTGGGATTACCTGCGCGAAAACAAGGATTACGCTTATTACCTGCTGCAGGATCGATTCCGCCCGCCCGAGTGAAAATCGCTCCGGGCAGTGAAACGAAATGAAGGCAAAATCTTGAAGCTCGGCGGGAAAAAACTCGCGGTTTACCGGGACGGCAGTGGCCGCGTGAAGAAAATGTCGGCACTTTGCCCTCACATGGGTTGTCTGGTGCGCTGGAATCTAGCCGAAGCGACCTGGGATTGTCCGTGCCACGGCTCACGCTTCAGCCCAAAAGGGAAAGTGATCGCTGGTCCTGCCGAAACCCCGCTCTCTTCCGCCTGAAAGCGTAAACGTTAAACCTCGGTCGCGACTACGAGCACGAGCGAGGGATGAATCTGTGCTAATCTGCCGGCCTGTGGATCCTGACTCCGTTCGTGTTCGTTTCGCACCATCCCCGACCGGTTTTCTGCACATTGGCGGGGCGCGGACGGCGCTTTTTAACTGGCTTTTCGCGCGACATACCGGTGGCAAGTTCGTCTTGCGGATTGAGGATACTGACAAAGCGCGCAATTCCGAGGAGGCAACGGCGGCGATCTACAATGGTCTGCGATGGCTTGAACTCGACTGGGATGAAGGCCCGCAGAAGGGCGGAGACTTCGGGCCGTATTTTCAGAGCGAGCGCGACGCGATCTACGAGCGGCACTTGCAGAAGCTGCAAGCGGGAGGCTTCATCTTCGAAGATGCCGGCGCCCTCCGCTTCCGTTCGCCGCGGGAACACGTCGTCGTCGAGGACATTGTTTGCGGCAAAATCGATTTTGACCTGACGAATCCTGGGACGCATCCCGACATGACGATCCGCCGGCCCGACGGCTCGTGGATCTTTCATTTCGTAAATGTGGTCGACGATATCGAGATGAAGATTTCGCACGTGATCCGCGGCGAAGACCACCTTTCGAACACACCCAAGCACATCGAGCTTTATCGGGCGCTGGGAGCGAAACCGCCGAAGTTTGCGCACATTCCGCTGATCCTGAACACCGATGGGTCAAAGATGAGCAAACGCGACGCCGGCGCGAGCGTCGCGACCTACATCGAGGAGGGTTATGCCCCGGAAGCGGTCCGGAATTATCTCTGCCTGCTGGGCTGGTCGCCCAAAGACAATCGCGAAAAAATCGACACCGCGGAAGTCGTCTCCATGTTTGACCTCCAAAAGATCAACCGGCGGAATGCCGCGTTCGATTTGAACAAATGTTTCTGGCTGAACGGACAGTATATCGCGCAAATGAGCCTGGAGCGATTTACGCAGTTGTCGCTGCCTTTTTTGCAACGCGCGAACGTGCCGGTAGGGGTAGAGCTGCCAGTGGAAGGGCGAGACTCTGTCGAGCCTTCGCACGGCGCCCCAGGCTCGACGGAGCCTCGCCCTACCGAGCCCGCCGCGATAGCCGAGAAGTATCTGCGTGCCGTGCTCGCGATCGTGAAGGAGAAGATCAAACACTTTAGCGAAGTCCCTGAGTGGACGCGCTATTTCTTTACCGAAGAGTTCCCATTCGATTCGGCAGCCGTCGAAAAAGTCTTCGCGAGACCGGAAGCGCACGATCGCCTCGCAGCCTTGCGGAGTGACTTTGCCGCAACGGAGAATTGGGACGCGGCGACGATTGAATCCCGCTTGAAAACGCTCGCGCAAAGCTTTGGCTGCAAGACAGGCGAGATGGTGCATCCGGCACGCGTCGCCGTGAGCGGTCGCACGGTCGGTCCGAGCCTTTACCACATGCTGGAGGTGCTCGGGAAGGACCGCGTCCTCGGGCGCTTCGATCGGGCGCTGGGCCAAATTCCAAAGGCGGCGATGGCGTGATCAATCGGTCGTTTTGAAGCCGGTTTACGACCTCGCCGACTTGCGGCATTGGCGCGAGGCGACGCGCGATGTCGATCCGCCCGTTCGCCTCGGCGTTTTCGGCGAGCCGGTCGAACATTCGCTTTCGCCTCCCATGCAGAACGCCGCGCTCCGCCACTGCGGGATCGCTGCGCGATACGCGCGATTCCAAATTCGCCGCTCCGAGCTCCCTGAAGCGGTTGATCGCGCGCGCGAGCTCGGATTCATCGGATTGAATCTGACCGTGCCGCATAAGAGCGCGGCGCTGCCGTTGCTCGATGACGCCAAAGACAATGCCCTGATCATTGGCAGCGTGAATACGATCTCGCTGAAGGACGCGCGGATCGTCGGCTACAACA
>JACCXL010000077.1 GCA_013697015.1 Chthoniobacterales bacterium
GCTGCACCTCCACGCATTGGCCGCGGCGATGCGACACGAATTCCTCAGCGTTACGCCGGCGTCCGCGCGCTACACGCTGGTTCTGGGCGCGGGCGTGCTCGCCTGGCTACTGGTTGCGTTCGTTCGCAAGCCGCAGATATCGATCATGCTCTTGATCGCGGTCAGCGCCGCGTATCTCGGCGCAGCCTGGATCGCCTACGATCGTGTCGGTTTGCTCTTGCTGGTTGTTCCTGTCCTCAGCGTCTTCGTGAGCAGCGGACTTTCCTCCCTCGGATTCGAGTACTTCCTTGAACGCCTCGAAAAAGTGCGAACACGCCGGACGCTGGAGCGTTACGTCTCGAAAAACCTGGTGAAGGAAATTCTGGAGAACCCGCATGGGTTCTACAGCACCATGCGGGGCGCGAGAAAACCGGTCACCGTTTTGTTTTCCGACCTGGTCGGTTTTACGACCTTGAGCGAGCTAGCCGACCCCGAGGAACTGGTGCGGCAGCTCAATGAATATCTGAGCGGAATGGTCGGCGTCGTTTTCGAAAACGAGGGCACGCTCGATAAATTTATCGGGGACGCCATCATGGCCGTCTGGGGCAACGTGCGCAGCGAAGGCGTCGCGGAAGACGCCAAGGCAGCCGCGCGCACGGCGCTCGGAATGCGGCGCGCGCTCCGGAAATTAAATGAAGGCTGGCGCGCGGAAGGCCGGATGGGGCTCGGCATGGGCATCGGGATCAACCAGGGCGAAGCACTTGTCGGTAATATCGGGTCCTACGCGCCTAACGAACGACTCGATCCGACTGTGATCGGCGACGCAGTGAATCTCGCTTCGCGTCTCGAAGGACTCACCCGCGTCTATGCCGTCGACATTCTCCTCGGGCCGACAGCGACGGAGTTGATCCGGGAAGATTTCCACCTCCGGAGCGTCGCGCGCGTGCAGGTAAAAGGGAAAACGCTGCCTGTCGAAGTTTCGACCATCATCGCCGCGAAAGGCGACGAGGTAGACGCCGATCTGCTGCAATGGCTCGGATCGTACGAGGAGGGAATCATCAAATTTCGCGCGCGCGAGTTTACGCAGGCGAAAATTTTATTCTCACGGTTCCTCGAATTTTATCCGGACGATTACCTGGCCAGAATGTATCTCGACCGGACGCTCGAGTACGAGCAAGAGCCGCCGGATGAAGCCTGGAACGCGGTCGAAGTCTTCAAGAAAAAGTAAGAGCGAGGCGTGATCACCGCCCGCTCCACGTTCCGGTGGCAATCCTGAATCGGTCGGCTTAGAGAAGGCGCGTGCAGGGCGACCCGCGTAATTTTCATTTCATCGGCATCTGCGGCACCGCGATGGGATCGGTGGCGGCCGCACTCCGGAATCGCGGTTTCGTCGTCACTGGATCGGACGAGAACATTTACCCGCCGATGTCGACATTTCTGGAGCGGAAGGGAATATCGCTCGCCGCCGGCTACCGCGCCGAAAACATTCCGGCCGATGCAGATATAATCGTCATCGGCAACGCGATGAAGCGTGGCAATCCGGAGGTGGAGGCGGTGCTGAACCGGAAGCTGCTTTATCTTTCACTTCCGGAGGTTTTGAAGCAGTTCTTCCTGCGCGGCCGGCACAATCTCGTCGTTACCGGCACCCATGGAAAAACAACCACGACTGCTCTTCTGACGTGGATGCTTTCCACAGGCGGGCTGGAACCGAGCTACGTCATCGGCGGGCTGCCGAAAAATTTCGGACAGGGCGCCTGCTTCAACGACTCGCAACATTTTGTGATCGAAGGCGATGAATACGACAGCGCCTTTTTCGACAAGCGCTCAAAGTTCGTCCACTACCTGCCCGAGCTGTTGATCGTCAATAACATCGAGTTCGATCACGCCGACATTTTTCGCGATCTCGACGAGATCAAACGCAGCTTCCGTCATCTCATCCGGATCGTGCCACAAAACGGGATGGTACTGCTCAATGGGGACGATCCCAGCTGCATGGATGTGGCGCGCGAATGCCTGGCGCAGCTGGTCGAGATCGGGTTTTCTGCCAATTGCGCGCAGCAGATCCGGGATGTGGCCTACGGAGAAACCGGTTCCCGGTTCACCCTCGGCGATGAGACCTTCGATCTGCCGCTGATCGGTGAATTCAATGTCCGCAATGCCGCCATGGCCGTCGCCGCCGCCAAATTCTATGGCATCCCGTCAGCGAATATTCAGATGGCGCTCACCTCTTTCGAAGGCATCGCGCGCCGTCAGGAATTACGAGGTGAAGCACGCGGCATCAAGGTGATCGATGACTTTGGGCATCATCCGACCGCCATCGCGCAGACGCTCAGCGCGCTCCGGCAGCGCTACCACGGTCAGCGAATTTGGGCGATCTTCGAGCCGCGCTCGAACACGACCCGCCGCGCCGTTTTTCAGCAACTCCTGCCCGATGCGCTAAAACTCGCGGACGGCATTTTCATTTCCGAGGTGGCGCGGCTCGATCAGATCCCGGAGACGGAGCGGTTGAATCCGGAGGCGGTGGTGAAGTCGCTGGCGGATGCGGGTCGGCCTGCATTCTACGAGAAGAACGCCGCCTCCATCATCGAGCGGCTCGTTCCGTTGCTGCGGGAAGGCGATGTAGTTGTCGTCTTCAGCAACGGCGGCTTCGAGGACATTCACGAAAAGCTGCTGGATCGGCTACGAGAGGGCGAATCAGGAAAACAGGAAAGCAGGAAAAGCGGGATGAATTGAATCTGGAAACCAGGATACCACGAATTGAGAAGACACTGTGTTCATGTGCCAGAAATCGAGCGCCTGTCTGCCGCTTCTTTTTCCTGCTTTCCTGCTTTCCTGATTCCTGGTTTCCAGATTCTAATTAGGGGACGAAGTATGGTCGTGCACGATGCGCCAGCCGTCACCAGTTTTCCGGAAGATCAAGGTGAAACGGCCGCGCGGCCGATCACCTCGACGGCTTAGTTTCCAGCGACCCGTCACGACGGCTGCATCCCGGCTCAAGGCGTTGACCTCGACGTCTGAAAACGACAGCGTCCCCATCTTCGCGCGGCTGTCGTACTTTTTCGCGTAACGATCTCGAACGGTTTGCCAGCCGTGCGTGATGGTATCGCCCGAAACAAACTCCGTCGCATGCGAACGCGCATAACCGTTCATGAAACTGTCGACGTCGCCGCGATTCCAGGCCGCCACTTGCGCCTCGAGGACGGCGCGGATGGCGGATTCTGCGGCGGGTGCACGCGCAGCCTTCCCAGCGGAAGCAAGAACGCAGAAGGCGAGGCTCACGACTACTGACAGTGCCACGGACGAATGCTTGATCGGGTTGAAACGGGCTGCGAATTACTGGTGCCGAATGGTTTAGCGAGTGCGCGGCGGTTCGTCCAGCGGTGGTTCCTCCGTTCGCATGCTCCGGGAAGCAAGTTGACCCCGCTCCGGCAAACCATTACATAAGATCGTGTTTTTACGTTCGCTACTTGCGACGCTGACGTTCGTTTCCGTAAGCTCCCTTCCCGCACAGATCGTGTCGAGCACACCGGAGCGTCCTCAGCCAGCGGCAGCGAATCCGGCCCCCGCGCTTCCCGCTGCTCCCGCGCGCAACGTCGCGCCTGCAGCCGCGGCGAACGACATGGTGACGTTGCAGTATCCAAACAGTGACGTGGCCGACGTGCTCCATCTTTACGAAAACCTGACGGGTAAGAAGCTGGTGATGGACAATTTCGTTCAGGGAAAGGTCAACATCTTCATCAGCAAACCAGTCCCGCGCGAGGAAGCGATCAAGATCATCGAGATCAATCTTCTCCTGAACGGGTTTTCGCTCGTTCCCGCCGAAGACGATATCGTGAAGGTAATCGGGACGGGCAAGAATCCGCGCACGGCCGGCGTCCCGATCATTTCCGACGAAGCCGAGATTCCGCCGGGCGAACACGTGATCAGCTTCCTGTTTAAGCTGCGCTACGCCGATCCGACAGAGCTGCAACAGGTTCTCGGGCAATATTTATCGCCGCCGCAGCCCTACACCTCCTTTCTGGCGTTGCCGAAATCCTCCAGCATCATCGTGACGGAAAACTCCAGCGTGATCCGCAGTCTGGCGCATATCATCGATCAGATCGACATCCCGCCGGCCGAAGTCGTGAGCGAATTCATCAAGCTGGAGCGCGCGGACGCCAGCAAAGTCGTAGACCTGCTGAAAGATGTTTTTGAAAAAGGTACCGGACAGCCAACGGCCGGTCCCGGCGGTCCGGCGGGTGTAATCCGGCCTGTCCGCGCCGTGCCCGTGCCTCAGCAAGTGGCGATCGAGGGGGACATCGGCGCGCTGACCGCGCTCTCTGAGGAATCGGTCGTGGTCGGCAAGATCAAACTTGCAGCCGATGTGCGCACCAATCGCATCCACGTCATTACGCGACCGATCAACATGCCTTTCGTCCGCAAACTCATTGCGGAGTTCGACGCGAATGTAGAATTCGCGAAACCGATCACACGCGCTTTGCGCTATATTTCTGCCGCCGACGTGCTCCCGGTGCTCGTTCAGGCATTAACGGAGCCCGGCTCTAACCAGGCTGGTGGCGCGGATGGCGGAGCGAACGCAAACCTCGCCGCGCAACAACAGGGACAGCGGCGCAACAACAACACCGCGACGAACCCCGGTGGATTCAGCAGTGGAAGCAGCAGCGACACAACCGGATCCAATAGCAGCGGCAGCAACCTGAACGTCTCCGAGGAACTTTCCACCCAGGCCGTCGATACGACTCCCAAGGCCGTAACCATAGGCAACGCCAAGATCATTGCCGATCAGCGCGCGAACGCGATCATCGTTCTCGGCAATCGCGAGGTCGTCGTGAAGGTGCAGAAAATCCTAAATGAAATGGATGTAAAGGCGCCGCAGGTCGTCCTCAGCACCGTGATCGGCGAGCTGCGGCTGACGAACGACGAGGAATTCGGGGTCAATTATTTTTTGCGCTTCCAGAGGCAAAATGGCGGCAACGGCGGTTTTGCGGGCACGTCTCAGAACATACCCACTACCGCCGGCTTCCCGCCGATCGTGAATCCCTCTAGCCTGATTAATTTTACCCAGCTTGCCAGCGCAGCCGCGAGCGGCGCGAATGTTTACCTCGCAGCGGGAGATACTTTGTCAGCCATTGTCCACGCGTTGGACTCGACGGGGCGCTTCAGAACAATTTCGCGCCCGACCATTTTCACGAGTAACAACAAAAAGGCCATCATCGCTTCCGGCACTGAAATCCCGGTGCCGGTAAATTCGATCACTGCGCCTCTCGCCGGCAACCTCGCTACGCCCGTACCCGGCACAACCACGACGAACGCCCCGTTTGCGACCTCTTCCAACATCCAGTTCAAAAAGGTTGCCCTTCAGTTGGAAGTCGTTCCCCTGATTAATTCAGAAAAGGAAGTGTCCCTCGACATTCTCCAAAAGATTGACAGCCTCGCCGGCACAACGCGCATCGATAACAACGACATCCCTAACATCGCAACGCGATACATCCGGACAAATGTGAGCGCGCCGAATTGTTCCACAATCGTGCTTGGCGGTTTGATTCAGGACCGACAAGATCGCACCCGATCAGGCATTCCAATTCTCGACCGAATACCGGTGATTGGGGCGCTTTTTCGCAACACAGCGAGGAACAAAGAACGCACCGAGCTCATCATCCTGATGCGGCCTGAAGTCACACTGACGAAGCTCGATCTATACCGTCTTCGGCGGAAGAGCGAGGAAAGAACACATTACGGCCCGGAACTTGACCAGGACGACTGCCCGGACTGCCCGCCCCGCGTGGATAAGCAGGTCATGCCCTCAGGCGATAAACAGCTGCCGGCTCCGGATTTCCCGCAGACTCAATGAAGGTGCGCGGCGGCCCGCCTTGACTCTCGCCTCTGCTACTTTTTCCGTCGCGCTGGGTTAGACTGAAGCCATGAGTTCGCCTGCCAGCCAAGGGCTGATCGATCTGCTGCTCGCGAGCGGCGTGCCGTCTCGCGAAGAAGCGATGCAGCTCTCATCCAACCTGAACGGCGGCTCCTGGACGGCGCAGGTGCTCGACTCCGGCAAGGTCGACGAGCAGCGTTTCCTGCAGGCGATCGGCAGCTCTTTCCGCGTCCCGGTTGTCTCGCTCGACGCGAAGAAGATCGATCGCCAGACGCTCTCGCTCCTGCCGAGTCGCTTCGTTTTTCAGCATCATATCCTTCCCATCGAAACCAAGGAGAAG
>JACCXL010000082.1 GCA_013697015.1 Chthoniobacterales bacterium
CCCCCTTTGTGGCCCGTGCTCGCCGCCACCAGCATGGTCGCACCGCAGAGACACGCAGCGAGACGGGTGCAGAATCCGCAGGCGATCAGAGCGCCGCCGATCAGCTCTGTCAACATGGCCGCGCGGGCTTGCAAAGCAGGGAAGGGGAAGCCGAGCGATTTCAACCAGCCTGTAAATCCCGCCATGTTTCCAGGCCCGACGAGGCCCAGTTTTCCGAGACCGTGCACGAAGAAACAAATGCCGAGAAGGGCGCGAAGTAGGAGCATCGCTCCATCGAAAGCGAACGGGTGAGGAGAAAAGAGGACGCGCGGAAAGCTCACTTCCAGGAGTTGACATCACAACCGCGGGTCGGTCGAGACTGGAAATAACTTAGCCAGAGAAGGGACGTTGCCTTCCCGCCAACGAAAATCACTCAGAGACGGAACTTCGGTGGCGACGCTCTCGTCATTCTGTCCGCAACGCAGTCATCGGACTGACCCGGGTGGCACGCTGGGCCGGGAGAAAACAAGCCGTCAGCGCAGCGCTCGCGAGGAGCGTGCTGGACGCGATCAATGCGACTGGATCAGCGGGGCTGACTTCGTAAAGGATTTGCGCCAGGAGCCGCCCGGCGCCCAGTGAGAGCAGAAGGCCTACCGCAAGAGCGAAACCGGTCTGCAATGCGCCTTGTTTCATGATCAAAGCGAATACGTCCCGCGGATGCGCGCCGAGCGCCATACGAATGCCGATTTCGCGGGTCCGCCGAGCGACGGCGTAGGCTTTCACGCCGTAAACACCCACTACCGCGAGCAAAAGCGCGATGCCACCGAACACTCCGAAAAGCACCGCGCCGAGACGCACAACCCAGAGCCCCACGTTTTTCTCGAGTAGATCACGGAACGGCGTCATTTTTAAAACGGGAAGGTCGGGATCGGTTTCCCGCAACACCTGACGCACGGTCGGCATCATGGCGGCGACCGCGCGACGATCCGTCGCGGCCAGGCGAACGTGCAGGTAGATGTTGCCATTATAGCCTTGTGCGAACGGCACGAAAATGCGGCGCTGCACGCTATCATTCTGCACTTCGTGCCGATGCGCATTGACGATGCCGACGACTTCCAGTTCTGCGGGCGAACCATCGCTCGGCGCTTGCGTGTAGCGGACCCGTTGACCGAGCGCATCGCCTTTCGGAAATAGTTTCACTGCCATGTTTTCGTCCAGAATGGCCACGCGAGGAGAATCTTTGTTGCTCGCTTCCGTGATCGTGAAATCGCGGCCGCGCAGGAGTCGCACTCCGATCGATTCGAAGTAACCGGGCGTGATCGCGTTGTAGAGTCCGTTTGTTCCAGGATCGGGCGCGTTTGAGTCTGTTTTTGCGACGATCGCTTCATTTGCCGGCATGATGCGACGGGTATTCGTGAAGTTGCCGTATGGAACCATCGTGGCGATGGCGGCGGCGCGGACGCCGGGCAGCGCACGCGTCCGATCGACCACGGCGAACATCAGCTGTTGCGCGCGGTTCCGATCTGTTTTGCCCAGAGTGAAATCCATTTCGGTCACGATCCCGCCCGCGGGCTCAAACCCGAGCGCGACGCCGCTCGCCCTGTAGGCGCCCCGGACGAACAGACCCGAGCCGAACAAGAGCATGAGCGAGAGCGAGACTTGCGCCATGACGAGAAGGTGACGCGGGGCAAAGAAGCGATTGAAACGTCCGGTGTGGGCCGGTTCCCCCACTTGTTGTTTCAAATCGTTCACGAGATCGGCTCGCGAAGCTTTTAGGGCGGGTCCGAGGCTGAAGAGCAACGTCGCGAAGAGGCAGAAGAGAAACGTGATCGTGAGAACAGTCGCATCTGGCCTCGTGTTCACGACAAGCGTGAAGCTCATCGAGCCGAAGAGCGCGCTGAGCGAACGAAGCAGCAGTCCGTTACTCCACAAACTGAGCATCAACCCGGCCGCTCCGCCGGCGATCGCGAGCAGCAAACCTTCACACAGAAGCTGGCGCACGATCTGCCACCGGCTCGCGCCGAGCGCGAGACGAAGCGCAATCTCTTTCGCTCGCGTTGTGCCGCGCGCCAGCATCATGTTCGCCAGATTCAAACTTGCGATCAGCAGGACGGCGCCCGCCATTCCCATCAGCAGGGCGCCGATCACGCTCACCGGCCCATCGTCTGACGGGGTAGTACTAATGCTAAAACGCGACGGCGTCTGCAACTGCAGTTCGCGCCCGCCATTCGCGTCGCGCGGCTGGATTGCGGTCAACCGCTGCGCCAGCACCGGCAATCGCGATTTCGCAGAAGCGACCGTCAGGCCCGGTTGCAACCGCCCGACAACGTTCAAGGTGTAATTCTTCGGTTGCTCGAGGTCCTGTAGGTCGTTCGAATCACTGAAGGCGGAGCTCATTTTCGAGTAAATCCCGAGCGGAACCCAGATGTCGGGAGCGATGAGCGCGCTGATGCCGCTGAAGCCGTCCGGCGTTACCCCGATGACGGTAAAGGGCTGGCCGTTCACCTGAAG
>JACCXL010000103.1 GCA_013697015.1 Chthoniobacterales bacterium
TTCCGGCGGGTGAGGCCGAACAAGCAGTGTCAGTGCCTCCGTCAGCAGCCGCTCCCGGGGCGCCGCCGGCACAACCGGTCAAGCCCTTGAAGAAACCGGCGAAAGCAAAAAAGGAAGAAGCCCCCGCCGCGGAGCCTCCGAAGGAAAATCTTTCACTCGATCCGAACGACATCGAGAAGCCGAAGATCGTCAAGGCGAAGGGCAGCAAGAATGTCCATTCCGGAATTGCGCACGTGCTCTCGACCTTCAATAACACGATCGTCACGATCACCGATCTGAGTGGCAACGTGATCGGCTGGTCCAGCGCGGGGAAAGTCGGTTTCAAGGGCTCTCGCAAAAGTACGGCTTACGCAGCGCAGATGGTGGCGCAGGACGCTTCCCGACAGGCCATGGGCCATGGGCTCAAGGAAGTCGAGGTCTTGGTGAGAGGGCCGGGAGCTGGTCGCGAGTCGGCGGTGCGCGCGCTGCAGGCCATTGGCCTCGATCTCACCGTCATTCGTGACGTCACGCCCGTCCCGCATAATGGCTGCCGGCCGCCGAAACCGCGGCGCGTTTGATTGCTCGATTTAGCTAACGAATTAACCTCTCATGGGTAGATATACTGGACCGAAAACCAAAGTGAGCCGCCGCTACGGTGTGCCTCTTTTTGGACCATCGAAATCGTTGGAGCGGAAGAATTATCCGCCCGGCATGCACGGTCCGAAAGGCTCGCGCCGAAAACAATCCGATTACGCGGTTGCCCTCGGAGAGAAGCAGAAGCTTCGCTATCAATACGGATTGCTCGAGAAGCAGTTCCGTCGCATTTTCGAGACCGCATTGCGCAAACGCGGCGTGACCGGCGAGACCCTGTTGCAGCTGCTCGAGACGCGCCTCGATAACGTCGTTTTCCGCCTGGGACTGGCGAACACGCGCAGCGGAGCGCGTCAGCTCGTTTCACACGGCCACGTGCAGGTGAATGGGAGAAACGTAAACATCGCCTCGTATAATGTGAAATCGGGCGACGAAGTAACGATTAAGGACAGGCCGAAATCGAAGCAGCTCGCCGCGCGCAATCTGGAAATGACGCAGATCGCTCCCGTGCCCGATTGGCTCGTTGCGAATCGCGATGCCTTGAGTGGCAAAGTCTCGCGCATTCCGACACGCGAAGAAATGCAGCCGATGGTCAACGAGCAGTTGATCGTTGAATTGTATTCGCGGTAGACGCCCCTAGCGCCGACACCCGCTCACGCCATGCCGTTTTCGAGAAACGCGAGAGCTTTGTCGTAACTCGCGCGCGCGAGATAATGCGCCAGCTGTGGGTGCACCGGCTCAGGCAGTCGGGTGCGCAGCTCTCCGATCCGTTCCGAAGCCGCTTGCAGCCGCGCCATGTGCTGCTCCGGGCGACGCCGGCTTTCTTCGTCAGCGATGATCGCTCGACGTTCCCGCAGGGCGTCGGCGAGCTGGGCAGCGGGATCGTTCAGGTGCATGACGGAGAACTAAAGCTTGAAAGCGCTCCAGCTTTCGCGCAAGCGTCGAGTCATGGGTGCAAGCGAAGCGAAACGGTTTCTGATGGTCGATGATGACGCCGGGCTTATGCGTATCACGCGAGAAGCTCTCACATCGCTGCTGCGATGCGAGATCGACACTTCGCCCAGTCCTGAATACGGTTTCGAACTCGCTCTGCGGCGCTCGTACGATCTGCTGATTTTCGATTTTTCCATGCCGATGATCGACGGCGCCATGCTCTTTTATTTGATCGGCAAGGTTTACGATCATGAAAGACCAGCGCGCAGCGTCCCGCCATTAATCTTGGTGACCGGAAAAGGTGATGATAAACGCGCGCAAGAGCTGCTGCAGGACCCGCGCGTGGCGGGGCTGATCCCGAAGCCTTTCGCGCTCAATCGGCTTCTGGAAAAGATCAGAGCGTGCGTGCCGGACATCGAGCCGATGCCAGACGCGTAGCGTTAATCTTTCTCCGGACGCCGCTTCGCTCCCGACCAGCAATCGGTTGGCAAGAATCAACCAATCTTAAAAGTGACGAAGAGAATTCCGACCACCAAAACGCGCGTTGCGCCGACCGAATCGCCCGCCACTGGCACGGACCTGAAGGACTTAACAGCACGGGCACGGACCGAATCTACGAAGCGGAAAAGAACCGCGGTGAAGCGTGCCGCCGGGGCTAGCGCCCACGGCGGCAAGACGATTTCCCGTTCAGCCAAAGTAAAGAAGACGACGAGCCCGACGGATGAGGAGATCCGCATCCACGCCTACTTTATCGCGGAGCAACGCTATCAGTGCGGGACTCCGGGCGACGAAGCTTCGGATTGGCTCCAGGCTAAAAATCAGCTGATCGCGGAACGCCTTTGCAAGTGGATTCTCTAAACCGGTTGCTTCCATCGTGATGGTCCGCGTAGGCTGTGTCATGCGACATTTCGTGTTCCGATGGGCGATCACCACGGTAGCGGTGATGGTGGCGGCGGTGTTCATCCACGGCCTGCGCTACGACAGCGTCGGCTCATTGATCGGGGCCGCTTTGCTGCTCGGAATTCTGAACGCGTTCGTCCGTCCGGTATTGTTGCTTCTGAGCGCGCCTCTGATCCTGCTCACACTTGGCTTTTTCATCCTGGTCGTGAATGGGCTGATGCTACTCTGGATTCCAAGCTTCGTGAGCGGCTTTCATGTCGATAACTTCGCCAGCGCTTTCTGGGGTGCGATTCTGATTGGAATCTTGAGCTGGTTCCTGAGCGCGTTTTTCCGCGGCAGTGACGGCCGAGTTCACGTGCTCACTCACCACACGCAGGTGAAGCGAGTGCAGGGACGCGTCGTGCGCAGCTCTCGGTGAGCCGATCCGCCGCACCGGTGCGGGTAAAGATTTGCGGAATCACAAACCGCGCCGATGCGGAGGCGGCGATTGAATCCGGAGCAGACGCCCTGGGATTTAACTTCTTTCCGGGAAGCAAGCGGTACGTGCGGCCCGCCGAGGTCGCCCGGTGGATAGGAGACTTACCGCAAAGCATTCTCAAGGTGGCGGTCGTGGTGGACCCGACGCTCGAAGAAGCGATCGTAATCGGACAATTGCCCGGCATCAGTGGTCTCCAGTTGCACGGTCGCGAAACCCCTGAGTTTTGCCGGCAACTGCGTCAGGCAGGCATTCGCTTCGCAAAGGCGTTGCCCGTGCGGGATGGGTCGTCCCTGAGGGAACTCCCAGACTTCTCAACCCGCACGTTCGTTCTCGATTCTCTGCACGCTGGAGCCTTCGGAGGAAGTGGCAAAACGTTCCCTTGGGGGTTAGCGGCGGATTTCGTGCGCCAGAATCCGCACCGGCGAATCGTGCTGGCCGGCGGACTCACGGTGGGCAACGTGGCCGAGGCGCTGCGAATTGTCCGGCCGTTTGGGGCGGATGTAACGAGCGGCGTTGAGAGTTTCGCAGGACGGAAAGACCACCAACATCTGCGAGATTTTATCGCCGCGGCGAAATCCGCTTAGTGACTATTCGCCGGGCCACGGCGAAAGGCGGAGAAAGTGCACGAGGGCTGGTCTGCTTCCTGCTTTAAAGCCTCCAGCAGTCTTCACCTTCCTCATAATCCTATGGCTACCCGTCTAAAACAATTTGTCTGCGGAGCGGTTGCAGCGTTGAGCGCATTGTCCGTTTCGCAAGCGCAGCTGAGCGTGCCCGCGCCTGTGCAGAACCCGAGTCCGGCAGATGCACTCCAGCCGGCCGCGGCGGATGTAACAAAGACGACGACGACAACCTCGTCGGCGCTTCCGCTGGCCAAAACCGGCGACGGCTCACAGATGATGCTGGTGCAAGCTTCTCCGGCGGCGAGCCCTGCCGCCACGACCACTACGACTATCAAACCCGCGACGACGACGACGACGACGACGGCGCCAGCGCCGGGAACGACGACGACCGTATCTGGTACCACACCGTTAAGCTCGGCCGCTATCGAAACCGATGCTGCGACAGAGAATGGCGGCGTCGGTGTACGCGAATTCCAAGGCGACGATGTCGGCCAGGTGCTGCGTCTGCTGGCCCGTCAGGCCAAGATCAACATGGTCGTCAGTGAGGCGGTCCAGGGAACCGTCACAATGCGGCTCGAAGACGTCACCGCGCTGCAAGCAGTCGCGATCATCGTGAAAGCGAAGGGTCTTTTCATGGATAAGATCGAAAGCGTTTATTACATCAAGACGGGCGCCGAACGCACCGCCGAGCCGACCGAAAGCGACAGCTATCAATTTAGCTACTCGCGGGCGAAGGACACCGCGCCGCTGGTCGCCGCGCAACTCTCCAGTAAGGACGCGCCGCAATTCGACGAGCGCACCAACACCATTTTCTTCCGCGAAACCCGCGGGAACATCGACAACATCCGCAAACTTTTGACGCAGATCGATAAGCCGACCAAGCAGGTGATGATCGAAGCGCGCCTGGTTGAGGTAAACGCAAATCCGAAGCAGTCCTACGGAATCAACTGGGGAGGTGTCGTGGGGGGCTCTACAAACCCGCAGACCATTCGCTATGGCGGATCGAACCCCGGAACGGTGGATTCCTCGGGCAAGGTGGACCCGGCGAAGTTCATCTTTGATCAAGACAAGGGCACCCTGAAGCCGCGCGATTTCTTCCTGAATGCGCTCCCGGGTGGAGGACTGAACGCTCTTGCCGGACAGTTTGCGATTCTTTCCGTGCCGCAGATGTCTGTGACGGTCCAGGCGCTGAACGAAGACTCAGACGCGGAGTTTCTCGCCAACCCGCGCGTCGTGACGGCCGATAATCAAGTCGCCAAGATCGAGATCACGCGAAACCAGCCAGTGCCGCAATTGAACTTCAATGAGCAGACTGCGACCGCTGTCTTCGGCGGATTCCAGGACAAGAAATTCGGCAATCGTCTCGAGGTTCGTCCCTCCGTCAACAAAGACAATTTCATCACGCTGAGCGTGA
>JACCXL010000124.1 GCA_013697015.1 Chthoniobacterales bacterium
GCGAGGTTCATGACCACACCGACGATTGCCGCGGTGACGGCGGAAAGAGTAGTCGTTAGGCGTTCGTTGCCGCGCAGTTGCTCGATGTGCGGTCCACCCACGAAAATCCAGAGAAAGCATGGCGTGAAAGTCGCCCACGTGGTGATGAGGGCGCCGAGCGTGGCCGCGAGTATCTGGTTCATTCCGCCATGCTGCGCCCAGCCACCCATAAAACCGACGAATTGCGTCACCATGATCAACGGGCCTGGTGTAGTTTCTGCGAGGCCGAGCCCGTCCATCATCTGGCCGGGTTGCAGCCAGCCGTAATGATCGACCGCTTGCTGCGCGACATAAGGCAGGACCGCGTATGCGCCGCCGAAGGTCACCACCGCGGCCTTGCTAAAGAAAACTCCTTCTTTGAAAAGCACGCTGTCCCATCCTTGCCACAGTCCCAGGAGCAAAGATGGGAGTAGCCAGAGCGTGAGACAGACAACGGTGATCTTGATCGCCCTTGCGACCGAGGGGCGCGTGTGCTCCGGCGATTCCGTCTCGTCACCCAAAACCGACTTATCGGAACCCTCTTCGCCGTGTCCGCCGATGATCAGAAATTTATTCCGCCATAGTTTGCCGCCGATGAAACCGATTAAGCCGGCGGCGAGGATGATGATCGGAAACGGAACCTTGAAGAAGAAGATCGCGACGAAGGCAAGCGCCGCCAAACTCCACATGACAGAGTTCTTGAGCGCCTTTCTGCCAATCCGAATGACAGCCGCTGCAACGATCGCCATTACCGCAGGTTTCAATCCATAGAACACGGCGGCGATCCACGGAATGTTTCCATAGGCCGCATGGACAAAACTCAATCCCCACAAGACGAAGATCGACGGGATGACGAAGAAGGCCCCGGCGACAATCCCGCCCCATGTTCTGTGCAGCAGCCAACCGATGTAGATCGCCAACTGCTGTGCCTCGGGTCCCGGCAGCAACATGCAGAAA
This sequence comes from Chthoniobacterales bacterium, assembly GCA_013697015.1. Lineage (GTDB taxonomy): Bacteria > Verrucomicrobiota > Verrucomicrobiia > Chthoniobacterales > UBA10450 > JACCXL01. The sequence continues at coordinate 976 of JACCXL010000124.1, forward strand.
TTCAGCGCGTGCAGAAATCGAGACTGGCTGATCCACTTCTTCTTCTCGACCAGCTCCGTCTGCATGATCGCGATCTGGCCCGTCGGCCCGCCAAAACTAATCAAGCCGAGCTGCACCCAAAACCGGAAAGCTTCGGCAAAGCTGGGATGCGCTATCTGTTTCCCAGCCGAAGCGCCCCTCTCGATCATTTGCGTTGTCGTCATTTGCGAACGCTGGCGTGCAGTGCGTCAAAGCACGCGAAGCCTTTGTCCAGAATTTCTGCATCAGTGAGGCCGAGTCTTGCCCAGCCCATGAAAAGGCGCTGCAAGCCAACGCATTCCTGGCGGTGGAATTTATCGTCTTCTAAATCCGCGTCGTGAATCATCTCCGCCATGATGCGTGCGCCTTTGTCCTCGATCGCAAAACGCTCTAGGAGCGTCTCGAAAGTGCAATCTTCGCCGTGGTGCGTGAACTCCACATCGAGCATGTCGAACGGGATCGCTTTCGGATATTTCGATGACGAAGCGGCAAAGACGAACGTCGCTTTTGCGTCCACGAACTTTTCGATCAGCCAGGCAGAACCGACACGGTCAATCTCTGGCCTCGGCCGCGTCAGCCAGGTCTTGCCGCTATAGTCCTTCCGGCTAAGTCGGCGGTCCGAACCCTTTGTCCGCGTGTGTCGACTAGCTGCGCGTTGGAGAAGCATCTCCACGTCGTGAGCGCGCGGAGAGTCGAAGAAATCTATTTCGCGAAGTTCAGAGAATCTCGCTCGAAACCGATCGAGGCTGGGCTGGAACGTTTCGCTCTTCCGCTCGCGGTTCTGTTTCAGGAGCTCGGTTAGAGACGAAATCATCTCCTGGTAATCAGCCGCTCGCGCTTCGTTAAAAAGCGCTGTCACTGCTTCGGTGCTGAGGTTCTCGATCTCAGACACTCGGATCAGCGTTGCTTCGCCGCCGCCGTCCCGGATTTGTTGAGCAAGCCACTGGAACCGTTCGAAATGTGTCGGTGTGTCAGGCAGCAGATACGCTGACGTCTTGAGAGAAAGGGCGCCAAACTTTTTCAACCGGCGCCAAAGATTGACGCGCTCGCTGCTCTTTTTCGTCGGCAACTCGTAGAGTAGCAAAATCCACTTGTCTGACTCCATTGACATAGCTGATACGGCAAAGTTATAGATGTTGCAATCGCATGAAGTGGATCACGCGTGAGAAAGTAAAAGTCGATTGGGTCCCCTGCCCATGGCTGATCCGCCGTTTTGTCGACCGAGACGCTGAATTCGTCTTTCTGTCACAGGAGACGGACTGGTCACAAATCAGCGACGGAACTGTTTACGATGTGCCGAACTGCGAACTTGGCCACCACGGCGAAGACCTTTCGTTCAATTCGATCCTTAAGAAGTTCGATCTCAGAGATCCCGCGCTTTTGCTCCTCGGAGAAATCGTGCGCGCAGCCGACTCGCATCCATCGGAACCGCACCCCGCGGGTGAGGGTCTGCGCTGGGCCTGAGCGATCCGGAAATCCTCGAGCGCGAGTTTATTGTCTACGATGCGCTCTATGCCGAGTGCCGGCGCCGGCTCGATAAGCCGTAAGGTTAGCCTCGCCGACATGCGGGGATTCGTCTCAAATCCGGTGCCCCAATGCGCGTCGTGCCGACTAGACATCTGAGACTCGCAGAATTTGTCGTCGCCGTTGTTTTAGTCGCGAAACTCGCAAGTGCCGAACCGACAGGGTCGCCGCCCTACGTGCGCGCTTTGCGTGTAGAGCAGGCGCCAAGGATCGATGGCGTGCTTGATGACGCCTGCTGGCGAACGACGGAGGCGCTCACCAACTTCGCGCAAGTCCTGCCCGTGGCCGGCGCACAGCCGAGCGAGCGCACGGAAATAAGGTTTGCCTACACGCGGGATGTGCTCTTCATCGCCATCCGCTGCTTCGATCGCGAGCCGGAGAAAATTCTCGTGAAGACGATGCAGCGCGACAATCCGTTTGATTCGGACGATTACGTCAAGATCGCGTTCGACACGTTTGCGCGGCAGCGCGACGGCTACGTTTTCATGGTCAACGCGGCGGGCGCGCGCTCGGACAGCATCTTCGGACGCTTCTCGGAGGAGAACCGCAACTTTGACGCGATCTGGTCCGCTCGCGCGCGCGTTGATTCGGAAGGATGGACGGCGGAGATCGCGATTCCTTTGAAGAGCATCTCGTTCGATGTGCGGAACGATCTTTGGCGCATGAACATCGAGCGCGTCATTCGGCACAGACAGGAGACGGTGCGATGGACCGCCATATCCCCAGCGAAGAGCGTGACCGCCCTGGAAGATTTCGGCGAGCTGCGAGAATTGCGCGACTTGCGGCAGGGACTCGGTCTGGAGCTCCGGCCGTACATCCGCGGCACCTACCGCAATGACAGCGTGCCGCGGAACCGCGGTTTCCTCTTCGACAGCGGTTTCGACGTTACGTATCGCATCACGCCATCGCTCACAGCGGTCGGAACTTTCCGCACTGATTTCGCGGAGTCGGAAGTCGATGAGCGTGTCGTTAGTCTGTCGCGCTTTCCCACGTTCTTTCCCGAGAAGCGTGACTTTTTCCTGCAGGACGCACAGCTTTTCACCTTCGGCGGACTCACTGACGACGACCGTCCGTATTTTTCGCGCCGGATTGGCCTCGGCTCCGACGGCTTGCCGGTCACAATTATCGGCGGGTTGCGTCTGACCGGACGGATCGGTGGAACAAGCGTTGCGTTACTCGATGTAGAAC
>JACCXL010000128.1 GCA_013697015.1 Chthoniobacterales bacterium
AACCAGCCGCTCGGAAAACAGCGACCTGAACTGAATTCGAAGCCGGAAAGTCTTCGCCTGGAGCAGATCCGCTCCCGCTGTGCCAGGCGCTTGCGGAATCGTGATGCCGCTCAGTTTCAATCCCCACCAGGGAGTGGCACTGATTCGCTGTATCCGCAGTGTCGTGCCGAGGCGATGGCTGAGTTCCTGCTGGATCCTTTCTTGTGTCCCCTGCGATTGCACATACATGTTCACCCCCAGCAAAACGACCGCCGCGAACGCGATCATCCCGCCGGCTGCATACAGCGCGATGCGCCCTGCCTTTAGCACGCGCAAACGTTACGCAGTGGAATTTTGAAAGAAAGATGAAAGCCCCGGCCTTTTTCCGAGCCCGTGAATGACACGGTCGTAATCCTGAATCCGGCGGCGCGCAGCAAACGCGCCGAGCGCCTGCGCACGCGTATCGAGGAACTGACCCAGACGGCGGTGCTCTGCACGACTTCCGGCATTGGCGATGCCGAGCGATTAGCCCGGCACGCAGTGCAAGAAGGCTACTCGCGCGTGGTCGCGGCCGGCGGTGACGGAACGATCAACGAGGTGGTCAACGGTATCGCCGAGAGTGACGCCACGCTCGGGCTCCTGCCGCTCGGAACGATGAACGTTTTCGCGTCGGAACTCGGACTCCCCACCCACGATCTCGAGCGATGCTGGCAGATTGTCGAAACTGGCAAAACAAGAGAGGTGGATCTCGCGACCGCGAACCGCAAATACTTTATCCAGCTGGCGGGCGTCGGGCTCGATGCGCAAGTGGTGAAGGAGACGAGCGGCGATTTTAAGCGAAATTTTGGCCCGCTTAGCTACGTCATCTCCGCGGCGCAAATTGCCGCGCGTGTTCCGCCGCGGCTCAGGATCGAATCGGAGGATGCTGTGACAGAAGAAGGCTCCTTCGTGCTGGTCGGGAATGGCCGTCTCTATGGCGGCCCGTTTCCGTTTTTCAAGAAAGCATTAATCGATGACGGCTTGCTCGATGTGCTGGTCTTCAAACGGCTGAATTACCTCGAGATCATTCGCTATCTGCAGGATGTTATTTTTCATTCGGAGATTACCTCGCCGGAGGTGGAATACTTTCAGACCAAGGCGCTGCGGGTGACGAGCGAAGCGGAGGTTCCGGTCGAGTTGGACGGCGAATTGCTGGGTAATTGCCCCGTTGAATTTACGGTGCGCGATCGGGCGTTACGCGTTCTGGCCGAGTAGCTCTCGTCGGCTCCGGGATCGCGCGAAGCCCGAATTCAAATCGACAACGAAAGGGCGTTGCGATACCCTCGGGTCATGCGCCTTTCCGGCCGAAAGCCTTCGTTGTTTACGCGGCGATGGACCGAGCGGCAGCGCGTTGTCCTGCTGACGCTGCTTTGTGTCAACATCGGCGTTTTTGTTGCGCAACTTTTTCTCGACGCCTACCAACCCGGGTTCGTCCGGAGCTATCTCGGCGTCAGTGATGAAGGGTTGCGGAGCGCCTACGCGTGGCAATTTATCACGGCCACATTTCTGCATGACGGACCGTGGCACTTGCTCGGGAACATGCTGGTGCTGTATCTGCTCGGCCGCGACCTCGAGACCATCCTGGGCCAGAAGAATTTCGCTTTTCTCTATGTCATTGGAACCGTTGGAGGAGAGCTCGGGCACCTGTTTCTAATGCCGGCAAACTCGGTTCTTTTCGGAGCTTCGGGGGGTGTTGCTGCGGTGCTCGTCGCCTATGCCACGATCCTGCCGGAGCTCGAGTTAACTTCGATGACGTTCCTGGTAGTGCCGGTTCGTTTGAAAGCCAAGCACCTGGCTTATGGCGCAATCGTGATCGCTTCCGCGCTCGTCATTTTCGATCGTTCGCGCACCGTGGTGCACAGCGCCTATCTCGGGGGTTGTCTCGCAGGCTGGCTCTACGCACATCTTCTGGGCTTCGGACGCCCGTCTCCGCTGCAGCGCGCGCTCCGGCAACATCAGGCGCAGGCGGAGCGACTGCGCCAAATGAGCGCGGAGCAGTTCATCGCGGAGGAAGTCGATCCGTTGCTCGACAAAATCTCGAGCCAGGGCCTTCAAAGTCTCACCTGGCAGGACCGGCGGACGCTGGCCCGCGCTCGGGAGAAAATGGCGGAACAGGCGCGCACCCGGTAACTGGTGGCGCGGACGTTTGCGTTCGGCGCGACGGAGCCGAGGACGAAGCTACCGTTGCTCCGACCATGAAGGCCGACAACGTCTGGATTCAAGAGCAGGCTGCCGCGGCCTTGGCGCCCGCACGGGTGGCTCGAACGCTCACCCGACTCGCGGAAGCGTGGTCTCCGGAGACAACGCCGCTACGGGAAGTCATTGCAACATTTCCACTCGGTGCTCCCGCGCTCATTCATCTTCTCTCCGTTTCGAGCATCTGCGCGCAGCGGCTGATCCAAAATCCGGCGCATCTTCTCTGGCTCGGCAACCGCGAGATCGCCGCTGCCCCTCGCTCGCGCGCACGAATGGCGAATGACCTGCGCATCTGCGCCGGCGAAACGATCGCGGCGCAAAATTTTCGGGCGCTCCGAATCTGGAAAGGCCGCGAAATGTTGCGCATTTCTTTGCGGGAAATCGCCGAAGCCGCGCCGCTTGAAGAAACAACCGCTGAACTCTCTCAGCTGGCGGAAATCTGCCTGACAGAAGTGTGGAAACATTGGGACGCAGAACTGCGCGCGCGCCGCGGTACACCGTCGGCCGATTTTGCCGTTCTGGGCCTCGGCAAGCTCGGCGGGCGGGAACTCAACCACAGTTCCGATATCGATGTCGTTTTTCTCTACAGCGAGGAAGGACAGGCCTCCCCAAGCCTGAGCTATCACGAGTGGTTCAATCGACTGGGCGCCAAAATCGTGGAGACGTTCGCGGCGGTCGATTCCGCCGGCGCGTTGTTTCGCATCGACCTAAGACTCCGGCCGGAAGGCGGCGCTGGACCGCTGGCCCGCTCGCTCGAGAGCATGGAAAATTACTACGCCGGCTTCGGCGAAACGTGGGAGCGGCTCGCTCTCATCAAAGCGAGAGGTGTGTGCGGCAGCCAGGAGCTGGCCTACGAGTTTATCCGGCAGCATCAGCCGTTTATTTATCCGAAAAGTCCGACGCCTGATTTGCTCGACGAGATCGCCACGATCAAACGCCGGATCGAGCGCGACATCGTGGGAGCGGAGGATCTCGAGCGGGATGTTAAACTGGGCAGCGGTGGCATCCGCGAGATCGAATTTGTCGTACAAGCGTTGCAGCTGATTCATGGCGCACGGCATGCCTTCTTGCAGGACACGAGCACACTGAAGGTGCTGTCGGAGTTGGCTGGTCTCGACTTGCTGCCGCATGGAGAAGCGCTCGCGCTCGATCAAGCCTACCGGTTTTTACGGCGCGTCGAGCATCGGCTTCAAATCGAAGCTGAGCAGCAGACGCATACAATTCCATCGGAAACAGAAGCGCATGATTTGCTGGCACGGAGCCTTGGATTTGCCGGCGTCGATGAGTTCAACACGAACTTGCGGAGGCACCGGCAACGAGTTCGTTCCGTTTTCGAGCGCATCATTTCGGAGCCTGCTGATGGAGTGGTCGCGACGCAGGACGACCTCTCGATCTTTCGCGACGGGAAATCTGCTGGGAAGCGATTGACGGAGCTCGCGCAGGGGCCCACCGCGTTCCACGTTGCGCCGCGGACGCGCCAGGTCTTCCGGAAGCTGCGCCCGCTTCTTCTACAATGGCTGGGCCGGGTGGCCGACCCCGATGCGACGCTGAATCAGTTTGTCCGGTTCGTGGAAGCGTATGGCCTGCGCAGCCTGCTTTTTGAGTTGTTGGTGGTGAACCCGCGACTGCTTGAACTGCTCGCGAGAACTTTTGATGCGAGCCGCGCCAGCGGCGATCTCCTCATTCGCCATCCACAGTTGCTAGAGGAAATGACACGCGGAGACGTTCTCAATGCTGCGCTGCCAACCGCCGAACACTTGCGACGCTTGGGCTCGCGCAATCTGGCTGCTCACCAGCTCGACGAGGTCCGCGCGTATCGCCAAAAGCACACCCTTAGGATTTTACTCCGCGATGTCCTGGGGCTCGCCGAAATTGAATCGATCCTGATGGAGCTCTCCGCGCTGGCCGAGGCAACTTTGGTTTTCGTCAATCAGCTGCTGGGAGCTGAGAACGAGGTAACGATCATTGCGGTCGGGAAATTCGGTGGAGCGGAAATCAGTTATGGCGCCGATCTCGACGTTCTCCTAGTCGGTGAGAACGCACGCGCGGCGCAGGATTTGATCGGCGCGATGGCGCAGGCGAGCGCGGACGGATCACTCGCCACGCTGGATGCGCGCTTGCGTCCCGATGGGGAGAAGGGCCCGATCATCGGTCCGCTCGAGAGTTACCGGCGTTACTACGAGGAGCGCGCGCAACTCTGGGAACTGCAGGCGCTGACCAGGGCGCGCGCGGTCTCCGGGCCACTCGCACCGTCGTTAGTCGCGCTCGCCCAATCCACCTTCCGCGAAGCTGGCAAACGAAACGATCTATTCGAACAGATCGGCGCGATGATCGCGCGCATCCGCCGTGAGCGAGGCAGCGGGACCGATTTCCTCGATTACAAGACGGGCGTCGGAGGAATGATCGAGGCGGAATTTCTAGTCCAGGCGCTGCAGATGAGGAGCGCCTTAGCGCAACCGCGCACCACCGCTGCCATCGCGGAACTTGCAAAAACAGGCGTTTTCTCCGGTCCAGACGCGGAACGACTAACGGAAAGCTATCTCTTCCTGCGCCGCTGCGAGTCTGCATTGCGCCGCGTCGATCACAGAAGCGTCCCGACCTTGCCCGCAGATGAGTTTGAGGAGCGCAAGCTCGCGCGTCGGCTTGGTTTCGAAAGCCGGGAGGCGCTCGGATTCCGTTTAGCCGAGTGCCGGAAGGCCATCAGGCAGACCGCTGCACACTATCTCGGCGC
>JACCXL010000152.1 GCA_013697015.1 Chthoniobacterales bacterium
AAGCCGTCATCAATTCCCCCATTCCGGTCCTGGTCGAGTTCTGGGCGCCGTGGTGCGGACCATGCAAAATGATCGCGCCGGTGCTCGAAGAAATAGCGCAGGAAAGCGGCGATCGCTTTCGCGTAACCAAAGTCAACATCGACGACGATCCGGGCCTGCAAGAGCGCTTCAAGATTCGCGGTGTGCCCGCGCTCCTTTTCTTCCGCGGCGGAGAATTGCGCGACCAGATCATCGGCGTGGCCTCGAAGAAAGCGATTGTGGACAAACTCGAGAAACTTACCGCCGCCTGATTCCGCGGCACTCCAGAAAGCGAAAGCAACATGCCTAACAAGAACAACATCTCCGCGCCCGACCTCACGAAACGTCCACCGCGCAGTCCACGTTGCCGCCTCGGCGGTTACGCTATTCTGCCCCGTATGCTCGACAAAGGCCGCGCCACCATTGCCGGCACGAATGGTGAATTTAACTACGATTGCCCGCTCGATCAGCGCATCGTCGAGTTTCTCGGCCTCGATTCCAAGGCGCTCCTCGAAGAACTCGCCACTGGCAAAGGCGACGGCGAAATTCTCGAGTGGATCAGCGCCAGCGCGAAGTACAAGCGTTCGGCTTGGGAGATCGAGCAATGGAGCGATTACATGGGGAGGCGCGGTCCCGACAGCGACGCGGAAACGCTATCTTTCTTCGCGGAGCGAGTCGCCTCGTTTTCGAAGACTCGCGAAGACATCAAAGGCTGGTCCGACCTGCTCGATCTCGATGATCACATCACCTTCGGAGGGAAACCGTGATGAACTACCAACTGCTCGGGAAGACTGGCTTACGCGTCTCGGAGTTCTGTCTCGGCACGATGACGTTCGGCGAAGATTGGGGCTGGGGCGCGGCCACGGATGAAGCTCGAAAAATCTACGATGCTCGGCGAAGCGGGCGGTAACTTCATCGACACGGCCGACATTTACACCAACGGGCACGAACGGTGGTGTCTGGGCATAGCTGACTTTCGTTTCTCACGCCCGGCTAGCATCGCGATTTCTGCATTCCGACGATCGTCGCGTGTCGGGCGATTAGCTCCATGGCGGTGGCGAGCAATTGCTTACCCGGCGAAATCCGGTGCCACGGGGACGCCCCAGATGGATGGGGGAGCGGAATGAGGTCGAAAGTGCGTCGATTGCGTCGAACGGAAAAACTTCGGCCGATGATTTCGTCGAGTTTATTGAAGGCGAGAAACTGCGAGATGGCGAGTTTCCCGACCGGGATGACGAGGCGCGGGCGAAGGATTTCGAACTCGTCGTTCAGCCACCAAGAACAATTGCGAATCTCATCCGGCGCCGGAACGCGGTCGCCGCCCGCCGCCGTTTTTCCTGGGAAGCATCTGCAAACCGCCGCGAAATAAATCCGCGCGCGGACCTGCTCCTCCGTCATGCCGCAAAACTGGGTAAACCAGCCGAAGAGCGTACGGCCCGCAGTCCATGCAAATGGCCGCGCCAGCACCGGTTCTTTCACACCCGGCGCCTGCCCGATCAGCATCACGCGACTCGCTATCGCTCCTCCCGATACGGGCGGCGGCAACATCCGCGGACAGCGACGGCATTGGCGCAAGGAGGCGACGTGCTGCTCAAGGCGAAGCTTTCTACTCGACGAAGGATTCATGCGCGGCGCGATCCGATCGTCGGCGCAAGAAGGAACCGATAGCGCTCGGCACCCTGCTGAGAACGATGCAACCGGCGAGCCACGAGCAGGCAACCGAGGATGACGAGGAGTGCGCCGAACTCGGGCATGCGGCAGGTTACCGACAGCGTGCGGCGGGCGCAATTTGTGACGCAGCCATGCGGATGCAGTTGCGCTCCGTAGCCAGCCGATCAAGTTCAGGACGACTCCGATGGCTGTTCAATTCCGAGATTATTACGAGACGCTGGGCATCTCGAAAACCGCGAGCGAGGACGAGATCAAGAGCGCCTTCCGAAAATTGGCGCGCAAACATCACCCTGATGTCGCTAAGGACAAGAAAACTGCGGAAGAGAAATTCAAACAGATCAACGAGGCCTACGAAGTCCTGAGCGACCCGGCCAAGCGGAAAAAGTATGACGAACTGGGCGCGAATTGGAATCAGCCCGGCGGCTCTCAGCCACCTCCTGGGTGGGGCGGAGGACAACCGGGCGGCGGATTTCGGCGTTACGGAGGCGGCGAAAACGGCGGCGGAGTCGAATTCGAATTCGGCGGTACAGGATTCAGCGATTTTTTCGAGGCGTTTTTTGGGGGCGGTCGCGGCCAATCTGCGTTCGGCGGCGGGGGCGCGGGTTTTGGAAATCGCGCCACGGGAGCGGAGCGCGGGCCAGATGTCGAAGCCGATATTATGGTGACTTTGGAAGAGGCGCTGAAGGGATCGACGCGGCAAGTTTCGTTGCGGCGCGGTGCGTCCGATAAGGTTGAAAGGTATCAGGTAAAAATTCCACGTGGCGTGCACGAAGGACAACGGATCCGACTGGCCGGACAAGGAGAGGCCGGGGCCCGCGGCGGGAAAAGCGGTGATCTATTCCTACGGGTCCGTTTGGCCCGCCATCCAGATTTCGTGGTCGAAGGCAGTGATCTGATTTACGAAGCGAAGATCGGCCCATGGCAGGCAGCGCTCGGCGACGAGCTGAAGGTGCCAACGCTCGAAGGGACAGCGCGTTTGAAGATGCCGGCCGGCACGCAGGGCGCGCAGCGATTCCGGCTGCGGGAACGCGGATTGCCGAACGCCACCGGCACGCGCGGCGATCTCTATGTCGTCGCGCAGATTCAGGTCCCAAAGAAGTTGACCGAGAGCGAACGCGCAGTCTGGGAACAACTGGCGCGTCTTCACGGCGGTGCTGCGTAGTTGACCCTCGACAAGGCAGCCGTTGGAGCGCAGAACAAAGCGAAGTGAAAATCGCGCTCGGGACGGATCACGCCGGATTCCAGTTGAAGGAAAAGGTGAAGGAACTGCTCGGTTCTCTTGGTCACGAGGTTAAAGATTTCGGCACTTTCAGCGAGGAATCGGTCGATTATCCGCTTTTCATTCGTCCCGCGGCCGAAGCCGTGGCGCGTGGTGAGTGCGACCGCGCCATTGTCTTCGGCGGTTCAGGCAATGGCGAGGCGATGGCGGCGAACAAGGTGCGTGGAATTCGCTGCGCGCTTTGCTGGAATGAAGAAGTCGCGCGCCTCTCGCGTCAGCACAACGATGCGAACGTGCTGTCGTTAGGCCAGCGCGTCATTCCGCAAGAAATCGCGCTGGCGGTTGTCCGGATTTGGTTGACGACGAATTTCGAAGGCGGCCGGCACGCCAAGCGCATCGCGGAGCTGGAGCCGTAACGGCCGAGCTACCAAAAAAGATCCAGAAAGATCGCGAGTAGGAAGACCCCGCTGACGAAGGCGTTGCTGTGGAAAAATGCGCGATTAACGCCCGCGAGGCCGAGGCGCCGGGCGCTGCGGTGTTCGTAAAGTAGAGCAGCTGCGACGAGTAGCATTGCGGTGAAATAGATCGCGCCCAGCCGGGCCACAAATCCGAACGCAGTTAGCGCGCAGAACATCACCAGATGCAGCGATTGCGCCAGCTGCAAAGTGCGCGGGATTCCCAGGCGCACCACGAGCGAGTGCAAGCCTTCGCGGCGATCGAAATCGTAATCCTGCGTCGCATAAATTAAATCAAACCCGGCGACCCAGCAGAGAACACCGAAGCCGAGGACGAGCGGAGGAATGTCCAGGCGGCCGGTTTGCGCGATCCACGCGCCCGCCGGGGCGACGGCCAGAGCCAGGCCGAGGAAAAAATGAGTGGCATCAGTGAAGCGCTTCGTCACCGAATAAAAAAAGAGAATCGCAAGTGCGACCGGCGAAAGCAGCGCAGTCGCTCTGTTGATGGAAACGGACGCCAGCGTGAAAATCGCCGTACTGGCCAGCAGGAACGCGCACATCGCCGGCCGCGAGAGCAGGAGATGGCGCGAGGCCGTGCGCAGATTTCGCTGATCGCTCGACCAATCGACGAGGCGGTTGAATAACATGGCCGCGGTGCGGGCCGCGACCATGCAGACGAGCACGAGCAGCAGAACGCGCAGTGACGGACGGCCGTTCGCCGCCACCAGCAGCGCCCCGAGCGCAAACGGTAGCGCGAAGATCGTGTGCGAAAAACGGATGAGCTGCAGAAATCTGCTCACCCAGCCCGGCGTGAGTGGGCAATTGCGTGTGTTAGACACGATGCAGCGTCTCAGTGTGGGGACGCGAGCAACTGCATGAGTCGCTCTCGGGCGTTCGCGAGAATAGGCGTGCCGTGAGCAAAGAACATCCGCTCGAACGAGACGCTCTGCAGTTTTTTGAGCGAAACCCTCAGCACGCCGGCATCGGAGCAATATTTATCCGGCAAAAAAGTGAAGCCGTACGGTTCGAAGTTAATTAGTGCATCCCCGATGATCATCGTGCCGCGATCGGCGGAGCAATAAATTGCCATTTCTCCGTCGGCCGCGCCCAGAATGGCAACCGCAACTAAATCCGTGGCGATTCGCTCCCTGTCCCGAACATGGCAGATTCGGGAGTGCGGCAACGGCAAACGCGCAGTCTCTTGCGCAAAGACCGGCACGGACCACCGCGCTGCAAAGCTTTCGGACGAGCGGGCGTGATTCGCATTCGTTGCGATAACGCCCGCCACGGGGCGGTCTGCCGTCAGTTCCGCCAGCGCTTCTCGTGCCAGTGGGATCGGATCAATGAAGAACAAACCTTCGGGCGGACTGTTGATCGCGCAGGCAAAAAAATCTGCCTTGCTGGAAGAATCATATGTCTCCCAGTACCAGATATTTGGACCCGCGAAGTTGCACTCATCGCTTTGCCTCACAGCGATTAGTCTCGCTGCGGCGCGGCGGTTCTCAAGCGGTGTAGCCCCGCATTTATTGGCACTATAGCTGCTCTATCTTTTAGAATTACCAGAGTATGATTACTTTCTCCTATCAAGCTCGGGACGCGGCCGGAAAGATCGTGTCCGGAGTTCAAGACGCCCTCAACGAAGATAACGCTGTGACCAGCCTGATGAGCCGCGGGCTCATGGTTCTCTCACTGCAGAAAAAGGGTGCTGCGAGTAAAACCCGCAAGAAAGCATGGACGGTCAAAGAAACCGATCTGGTGCTTTTCACTCGCCAGCTCTCGACGATGATCGAAGCCGGTATCTCACTCATCCAAGCTTTAACGGCGCTTTACGAGCAGAGCGACCCGAAGCGGCAGCGTAACCTCCGCAACGTGATCAGCGATGTGACGACCCGTGTGCAGGGCGGCGAAACTTTCCATGAATCTCTCGCGAAGCATCCGCGCGTGTTCGATCGACTGTTTGTGAGCATGGTCAAAGCAGGCGAACACGGCGGATTGCTCGCGTCCATTCTCGATCGACTGGCCGGCTTCCTCGAAGCGAGCGCGCGGTTGCGCAAAAAAGTGAAATCAGCGATGACTTACCCGGTCATTGTGATTTGCATCGCTTTCGCGATCACGACTTTCCTGATCGTCAGAATCGTTCCGATTTTCGGCGAAATATTCAAGGATTTCGGCGCCAACCTTCCCGCACCGACACAATTCCTGATCGATCTGAGCGACTTCGTGCGAGGCAACTGGTACTTTATCATCCTCGGGTTTGCCGGCGTCTTCTTTGGGATCAGAACCTTCCTGCGCTCGAAGCGGGGCAAACAGCTCTCGGATAAGTGGAAGCTAAAGCTGCCGGTTTTCGGTCCGCTCATTCACAAGATTTGCATGTCCCGCTTCTCGCGTACTTTCGCGCAGTTGATCCGAAGCGGCGTGCCGATCCTCGAAGTGCTCGATATCGTGGGCGGCGCGTCCGGTAATCACGTCGTCGAGACCAGCATTCGCGGGGTCGGCGAAGACGTGGAAAAAGGCGATAATCTTTCCGTGGCGCTCTCGCGCAAGCCGATCTTTCCGCCGATGATGCTGCGCATGGTCGCGGCCGGCGAAGCGACCGGCAAAATCGACACGATGCTCGAGAAAATGGCGGATTTCTGGGACGAAGAGATCGAAGCGATGCTGGACGCATTGACGTCGCTGATCGAGCCGATGCTGATTGTCTTTCTCGGCGTGATTGTGGGTGGCATCGTGATCGCGATGTTCCTGCCGATCTTCAAGCTCAACGAAGTGGTTTCACAGAGCAAAAGCTAAGGAGAAGCTGCTCGGTAAACGGGAAGGGGTGGGTCGTAAGGCCTGCCCCTTCTTGCTTTCAGCGTCTAGCGGAGGGAGGCGGGAATTCTTTATCCGTAGATTTCGCAGATTAACGCAGATTACAAAATCATCTACCGGAGACAGGATGTCTTAACCAGTCCGACCAAAAATCTGCGTGAATCTGCGCAATCTGCGGACTCAATTTCGGGTGGCCGCCGCTTCCACGCGCGCGTACATCTCGGCATAAATTCTCTCCACGGCCTCCGCCGGATCTTCTAGCATCCTGCTCTCTTTGATCTTGCTGGCAAGCGCGTGCCCATCGTTGGGTTGGGTTTGGAAGGATCTCTCTCGATGTCGTAAGCAAGCGCCCGCAGCGACGAGACATAAATGCAGCGCACGCCGGGGGTTGATCGACCCGATTCAAGTTCGCGAATGAGCGCATCGAAAACGCCCAGAAATCCAGCGAGGGTTTTACCGCTACCGGTAGGGGAGGTGAGCAAAATCGATGCGCGATCGAGCACCGCCGGCACGCAGAGCAATTGCGCATGGGTGAACGTTCGACGGTGGGCGTGAAACCAGACGCGCAACTTTGGATGCAGCCGTTGACTCAGTTTCGATTGCGTTTCTTCCACCGCCCGCGTCAGAGCGATCATGTCGAAATTTCGCGCACTGAAATGGCGCGCGAAGATCGTCCCGATCTGGCCGTACCACCGGAAATAACAAGCTTCACTGGCGGAATCTTCTTCAGCCCTCTGGGTTCACCGGGAAATGCTTGTTTTTGAGTTTCTCCGGCACGCGCTGCGTCTGCTCGGTCTCGATCATTTCGACGGCCGCATTCAGCGCGTCGTAAGCGTCGCGATTTTTCGGCGCGCGGCACATGTAGGCCGTCGCGTGGACCAAAGAAATCCGGGCCTCTGGCATACCGACAAATTCGACTGCCTGCTGGGTGGCGATCGCGAGCGGCAGCGCCTCGGCGTCCGCCAGCCCGACGTCCTCGCTCGCGAAGATCACGATGCGCCGCGCGATAAAGCGGGGGTCCTCGCCAGCATGCAGCATTTTTGCGAGCCAATAAATCGCTCCTCTTTCATCCGAAGCGCGCATGCTTTTGATGAAGGCACTAATCGTGTCGTAATGCGCGTCGCCGGCGCGGTCATAGACGATGGCTTTCTGCTGAATGCTTTGTTCCGCCACTTCCAGAGTGAACTGGATGACGCCGCTTCTGTCCGGCGCCGTCGTAAGCACGCCAATTTCGAGCGCGTTCAAACATTTACGCGCGTCCCCATCGCTGATCTTCGCCAGGTGGCGTTTCGCCGTCGGATCAATCGCGACGCGATGTTTACCGAGACCTCGTTCTTCGTCCGCCAGCGCTCGATCAATCAGTTCACATAATTGATCGATGCCGAGCGGCTCCAGCTGAAATACCTGGGAACGGGAAACGAGTGCGCTGTTTACATAAAAGAAGGGATTGTAAGTCGTCGCCCCGATCAGGCGCAGGTTTCCGCTTTCCACGTCGGGCAAAAGAATGTCCTGCTGCGCCTTGTTGAAGTGATGAATCTCGTCCACGAATAAAATTGTTTGTTGACCCGAGGTGCGGCGGCGGTTGGTGGCGGAAGCAACGACGCGGCGCATCTCCGCCACGTTGCTTTCGACGCCGCTCAATCGTTCGAATTTCGCGCGCGTGGTTTCGGCGATAATCTGCGCCAGCGTCGTTTTGCCGGTCCCGGGAGGGCCGGAGAAAATCACGGAAGGCAATCGATCGGCTTCGATGGCGCGGCGCAGAAGTTTCCCCGGCGCGAGAATGTGTTTCTGGCCGGCGAATTCATCGAACGATCGTGGGCGCATCCGCGCAGCAAGCGGTGCGGCGGCAGTCGGTGGTTCGACCGCCATTACCTCGCCATCTGCGAACAGATCATCCACGCGTGGAGATTAGAGCATCGTGAAAATGCTCGCACCCGATTTCGGGAGTCTGTTCCTGATTTCGCAACTGCGTGTCGATTCTACCGGTCGCTTCGCCGGCCGAAACCGGTAGGGCGAGACTTCGTCGAGCCTGGCCTCACGCACGCACAAGGCTCGACAGAGTCTTGCCCTACCAGCAGAGTGGCCTTTTACCAATCTTGCGATGCGATTCGGATAAGCTGCACGGCCCGCTCCGGCACGTTGCGTGCTTTGAGATCGGCTGGATATTCGCCGCGAATGCGCAAATCTCTTATCGCCACGTTTCTGCTCCTCTTCGCCGTTCACGCCGCGATCGCTCGATCTGAGCTGCCATTCTCGACCGTCTTTAAGGGCCGCCAGCAATTCGATCGTCTCTTAAATCAGGCTCGCGAAAGAAACTGGCAATCGCTTCCGATTAGCGAACGCACCACCGCGGTCGGGCGCGCAATGCTGGGCACCCGTTACAAATCATATTCGCTCGAGATTGATAACCGAATCGAGGCGCCCTCGGTCAACCTCACCGGGATGGATTGCTGGACCTTCTTCGAGAACGCACTCGCTTTCGCACGCATGCTGGACGATGCGCCGGAGAGTTGGACGCCCGAACGCATGCTGCATTACATCGAGGTGGATCGCTACCGC
>JACCXL010000182.1 GCA_013697015.1 Chthoniobacterales bacterium
GACCGGCTGCCGCGGTGTCGAAGTTTCGCCACAACGCGAAGGCCAGAATCGCGCTAGCGGCGTTGAATCCGAGAGCGACACCGCGGCCGTAACGTCTGGGCAGAGCGCTGACCAGCACACTGCCGGCGAGCGGAATCAGAATCAGCCCCGTGATCATGCCAGCCATGCGTAAACGAGGAGAAGCGTGAGCATGCCGACCGCGACGGCGCCCAGATAGGTTTGGATTCGCCCGGAGTGGGCCGCCGACATGAATCGGCCGAGACCGCGAGCTCCAACTACGCCTTCGTCGACCCCGGCATTAATGCCGCGTTCGTCGAAACCTTTGGTGAGGATACCGAGCAGCTGACCAAGTCCGCCGAACGCACGGACGAATCCATCCCAGAGGTAGCGATCCATCCAATCGGAAAACCGCGCGGCCGTTCGGCTAGAGGCGATCACGGTGCGCGCGTAAAGCTCGTCCAGCCACATTTTGTCTTCGAGGAAACGGAAGAGCCCCGGCTGATGGCGTTGCAGCGGATCAGTGTCGCCGACTTTCCGATAGATCAGAACGCCCAAAGCAACACCCGCGACGACGAGCGCGAGCGAGACGAAAAGCATCGGTTGGATCAAGAGCGCGAAGTTAAGGTGGGCTGCGTTCCCGCTGAGATAACCGTGCAGCCATGGCCATGCGGGCGTGAGAACGACGCTGAATGCAATCGTGCAAGCCGCGAGCACGATGAGCGGCAACTTCATGATGCTCGGACTTTCATGGGCATTTCCCGAAGCCGCGCGCGGGTTGCCGAAGAAGACGTAGAGCATCTGCCGTGTCATGTAGAGCGCTGTCAAGACGACGCCCAGCATCATGAGGGAATGCGGCGCTTGTGACTGCGGCCAACGTGCGGTCGTGTGCAGGATTTCCTCTTTCGTCCACGCGCCGGAAAAAAAGAGTGGCACTCCGCTCAACGCCATCATGCCGACCGCGTAAGTAAGAAAAGTCAGGCGCATCGAACCGCGTAAACCACCCATTTTGCGGATGTCCTGTTCGTCGTGGGTCTCGTGGATGACCGAGCCTGCGCCGAGAAAAAGGAGAGCTTTGAAAAACCCGTGCGCGAGAAGGTGCATAATGCCGGCCGCAACACCACCGACGCCTAACGACACCATCATCAGTCCGAGTTGTGACACGGTGGAGTAAGCGAGCACACGCTTGAGATCGAACTGCGCGACCGCAATAAGCGAAGCCATGAGTGCCGTGATCACCCCGATCCAAACCACCACGGTGAGCGAAGGCGTCACACCGCCAATTGCGCCTAACGAGAAGAGCGGATAGACACGCGCAATCAGGAACACGCCCGCCGCCACCATGGTGGCCGCGTGGATTAACGCGCTCACCGGAGTGGGGCCTTCCATTGCGTCAGGCAGCCAGACATGCAGCGGGAACTGGCCCGACTTTCCGACCGCGCCGCAGAAAACCAGCAGCGCAATCAAGGTAGAGCTCGCGCCGATTGCGAGGAGTCCGGCGTTTTCGAGGCAGCCGCGTCCGTTATCGTAAAAGAGCAATGTGCCGCTCCCGCTGTAGAGCCAGACAATGCCGAGCAGGAACCCGATGTCCCCGATGCGCGTGGTGATAAACGCCTTCTTCGCCGCCGCTGCGGCGCTCGGTTTGTGAATCCAGAATCCAATGAGCAGATAAGACGCGAGCCCGACCAACTCCCAGCAGACGAAAAGAAGAAGAAGGCTGTTCGCGATGACAACGCCGAGCATCGCGGCGGTGAAGAACGAGAGATACGCGAAGAAGCGCGTGAAATTTCTGTCGTTGGCCATGTAGCCGATGCTAAAGACAAAAATGCAGAGCGAGACCAGCGTGATCATGAGCAGCATCGCCGCGGTGAGCGGATCGAGCAGCCAGCCGATCCGCACTGTCTGTTCGCCGAACGTGAACCAGCTGAGATTGTGGAACGCGCGGTAGCCGGGCGTTTGCAGCGTTGGTAGAAAGGCGGCGACCGCGAGCGCGAGCGCGGAGATCTGGCCGAGGATCGCGAGCGTAGCCGCGCCGGTGCGTCGCGAGTTTCCGATGCGCAGGATAATGAGCGAGGCTGCCAGCGGCGCGGTCGGGATCAGCCATAGGTAGGTGACGATCCAGGGAGTCATGCGGCGATTATCGGCACAAGCGCGAGTTCAAGCCTCATCCTTTGAGACGGTCGAGCCTGGTAACGTTCGTCGTGTTGTAATGGCGATAGACAGCAATCACGAGTGCGAGGCCGACGGCCGCTTCCGCCGCGGCGATCGCGATGGCAAAGATTGCGATCATGACGCCGGTGGGTGGTTGCGATTCGTGGCCGAAGCGCCAGAAAGCGACAAAATTTAGGTTTGCGGCGGCGAGCATCATCTCGATACCGATCAGGATGAAAATCGCGTTACGGCGACTGAGCGCAGCGAGCAAGCCGACACAGAAGAGCGCGGCGGAAACGACGAGGAAAGTTGTGAGCGTCGGGGTCATGGTGAATACGTTAAATCGTTAAAACTGTTACATTGTTAAATTGGGAAGCGGCCCCCCCTGTAGTCCTGTCTTTCCTTTTAACGTTGTAACCCATTTAACTATTTAACGACGCTTCCTTTCTTCACCGCTTTTCCTCCATCACAAGAATGAGCGCGCCGACGAGCGCGGCGGTGAGGACGAGCCCTGCGCATTGCAGCGGCCAGACGTAGTCAGTCATCAGCACCTGGCCGATACTCTTCACCGTTAGTGCTTCGATCGGCCCAGCGGCGACGGAGAGCGATGGCGTCTTGAGGACGGCAAACAGAAGAGCCGCGAACACTGCGAGAGCGATAACAGCGCCAGTCCATTGAAATCCGCGGGCGCTTTCCTCTTCGCGTCGCGTGAGCAGGATCGTGAAGACGATCAGCACCGCAACCGCTCCGACGTAGACGAATACCTGCACCAGGCCAACGAACTCGGCGCCGAGAAGAAAATAAAATGCGGCGACGCCGACGAACGCCACCACCAAGGATAGCGCTGCGTGGATCAGCTTCGGCAACGTGGCGGCGGCGAGCGCGCCGGCCAGCGTCAGAACAGCGATGACCAGAAAGGCAGCGCTGCTCATTCCGCGAAGCGGTAGGTGCGCGTGCTTAAATTCTTGCGCGTATCGAGCAAGCGCGAGAGACCAAGGTAAACAAGCGCGATCACCCCTAACGACGAGAGCCAGCCGGCCAAGCTCCGCGCTTGGTAGTGCCAGACAGCGGCCGCGAGAATGCATGCGAACGCCATCGGCAGCATGAATTTCCAGGCGAAGTTCATGACGTGATCCACGCGCATGCGCGGCAGTGTTCCGCGAATCCAGATGAAGACAAAGAGCAGCACTGCCAACTTCGCGAAAAACCAGGCGTAAGATGGGATGAATTGCAGGCCAGCGATCGGCGCATGCCAGCCGCCGAGGAAGAGTGTCACCGCCAGTCCACTGGTGGCGAACATTCCAAAGTATTCCGCTTGGAAAAAAGTCGCGTATTTAAACCCGGAATACTCCGTCATGTGCCCTGCGACGATTTCCGATTCTCCCTCCGGCACGTCGAAGGGAGTGCGATTCGATTCGACGAGACCGGAAACGAAAAAGAGAAGGAATGCGGCTGCGCCCCACGGCGTAAGGACGAACCAATGCGGCACGATTCCGAATGAGTAGCCACTTTGCGCGGCGACGATTGCATCAGCGGAAAGCGAGCCGACAATCATCACCACCGGCAGCACTGTAATGATGAGCGGCAGCTCGTAGCTGACCATCTGCGCGATCGCGCGCATCGCGCCGAGCATTGAGAATTTATTGTTGCTGCCCCAGCCGGCCATGAAGACCGCCAGCTCGGTCATGGAGCCGACCGCAAAGAAAAAGAGGATGCCGCCATCGATGCCGAAAGGCGTCATGTTGCGCCCGTAGGGAATCACGCCGAGCGCGAGGATCGTCGGCGCGGCCACCAGGATCGGCGCCAGGAAGTGGAGAACCTTGTCCGCGCGGTACGGCACCACGTCTTCCTTAATCAGCATCTTGATGCCGTCGGCGAGCGGTTGCAGAAGGCCGTATGGACCGACGCGATTCGGTCCGTAGCGATTCTGAATGCGCGCAAGAATTTTGCGTTCCAGCACCGACATGAGTGCGAAAAGCGTCAGGAAAACGGCGAGCAGCGCGAAGATATTGATGAGGCTTGA
>JACCXL010000186.1 GCA_013697015.1 Chthoniobacterales bacterium
TTGATTCGCGAAATGGTGATCGCATCGCTCTTTGGCGCGAGCCGCAACATGGACGCGTTTCTGACCGCCTTTCGCGCACCGAACATGCTGCGCGATCTCTTCGCGGAAGGCGCACTCTCGACGGCATTTGTCACCACCTTTTCACGCCGCATCGCGACCGACGGCGATCAATCGGCCTGGCGGCTCGCCAGCAAAGTGGCGACCCTCACGGTCGTCTTCATGAGCGCGCTCGTGCTGCTCGGCATGATCTTCGCGCCTTTCCTGATAGGGATTCTCGCGCCGGGATTTCCGGTCGAGAAAGCGGCGCTCACCATCGAACTCACTCGCGTCATGTTCCCATTCATCCTGCTCGTCTCGCTGGCGGCGCTCGTGATGGGAATGCTGAACGCAAAACATGTTTTCGGCATGCCCGCGATGGCATCGAGTTTCTTCAATCTTGGCTCCATCGTCGGAGGCGTCGTGCTCTGCTATTGGCTCGATCCGCAGGCCGATTGGCGCCATCCGCGGTTCGGCGAGCGTGGCTTGATCGGTCTTGCCATCGCCACGCTCATCGGCGGATTGCTGCAGCTCGTCGTGCAACTGCCATCATTGCGTCGCGTCGGATTTCGTTTTCGACCGGACTTCCTCTGGCGCGATCCCGGCGTGCGCACAATTCTGACGCTCATGGGGCCGGCGACGATCGCCGCGAGTGCAGTGCAGGTGAATGTTGCGATCAACAGCGGCTTCGCTTCGGGCTTGGGCGACGGGCCGATGTCGTGGCTCAACATTGCCTTTCGGCTGATGCAGTTGCCGCTCGGAATTTTTGGCGTCGCCATCGCCACCGTCACCTTGCCGCTGGTCTCGCGGAGCGCCGCCCTTGGAAATAAGGATGAATTTCGGGGCGCGCTCGCACATGCCATGCGCCTCGTCATGTTGCTCACAATTCCCTCCGCCATCGGATTGATCATCCTGGCCGAGCCGATCATCAGCCTCATTTACCAACACGGCCGATTCACCGGCGAAGCCACTGCGCAAACCGCGGGCGCGCTCCGTTTTTATGCGATCGGACTCGTTGGTTACTCTGCTGTGAAAGTGCTGGCGCCCGCTTTCTACGCCATCGATAAAAGGCACTTGCCGATGTTCGTGAGCTTATTCTCAATCGCAGTGAATTTCTGCCTGAACTGGTTTTTCACTTTCCATCTCCACCTCGGGCATCGGGGACTGGCTCTCTCCACTAGTGCCGTCGCGATCACTAATTTTCTCCTTCTCTATATAATGATGCGTCATTATGCCGGCCGGCTGGAGAGCGGTCAGATGCTGAGAACGCTCGTGAAACTGCTCGTCGCCGGCGCGGCGCTCGCTGCGGTCTGTGCGGGGGGTCAGTGGCTCTTCTTCCGCTCACTCCAACAGCTTCATTCCTGGCAGAAGGCGCTCGACATCGCGATTACGATCGGTGCGGCCGCCGCCGTCTTCTTTGGCGTGGCGTACTTGCTACGCGTCGCCGAGTTGCACGACGTCGTCGCCCTGGTCCGGAGCCGGCTCGCCCGCTGATCTTAGCTGAGCGCCTGGTCGAGATCCTCGATCAAATCGTCCGGGTGTTCGAGGCCGATCGACAGACGCAAAAGGCTCTGTGGGGTGCGTGGGTCTTCGCCTGCGATTGATGCACGATGTTCGATCAAGCTTTCGACGCCGCCGAGGCTCGTAGCGCGCAGGAAGAGTCGCGTTTTCGCTGCGGTCCGGAGGGCCGCATCGCTGCCTCCTTTCGTCTCGAACGCAATCATTCCGCCGAATGACGACATCTGTTTCGCCGCGATCTCATGACCGGGATGCGAGGCGAGACTGGGATAATGGACGCATTCGACCCGCGGATGACTGGCGAGGAAAGTCGCCACGCTCGCCGCATTGCCGGTGTGCGCGCGCATCCTCCAAGGCAGAGTGCGCAGGCCGCGCAGGACGAGCCAGCAATCGAAAGGCGAGGGGACCGCGCCGGCCGTGCCCTGAATTTCACGGATGCGAGTGAAAGCCGCGCCCGCCGTTTTCGCGATCACCACCCCGCCGGTGACATCGCAGTGGCCGCCGATGTATTTCGTGGTGGAATGCAGAATGAGATCGGCGCCGAGATCGAGCGGTCGCTGGATAACGGGCGCCCACGTGTTGTCGCAAACACAGATCGCGTGCGCCTCGTGAGCGATTCTGGCGACCGCCGCGAGGTCAACGATCTTGACCAGCGGATTCGAGGGCGTCTCCACCCAGACGAGTTTGGTGCTCGGACGAATCGCTTCCTGCACGGTGGATAACTGCGTCATGTCCACGAAGCTGGCTTCGACGCCCCAGCGCAGAAACAGGTCGCGCACGAGTTTGGTCATCCCGTGATATGCGTCGCTCGGCATGACGACGTGGTCGCCGGGCGAGAGACTCTGAAAAATCGCGAGGCCTGCTGCTATGCCCGAAGCGAAAGCGGACGCGTCCGTTCCTCCTTCGAGAGCTGCCAGGGCGCATTCGAGAGCTTCTCGATTCGGATTGTTGCTCCGCGAATAGACGTATCCGCTCGGATAAGTTCCGTCACGCGCGCGCTCAAATGTCGTCGAAAGATTGATCGGCGCGGAAATGGCCCCCGTGCCGGGATCGACGGCATGACCGGCGTGCACCGCCAGTGTCTCGAGGCGCCATTTGGCGCGCGCGCTGGCATCATCGTTCACGTGCCCAGATTAGGACGATGGATCGCGCCCGTGCAATCACACTCTCACCACTGGCCGATTGGATTTGACGCGTCCGCGCGCCCAAGCGGAAATACCACCTGAATTTCTCTGTCGCGCGTTCTACCTTGCCGGCTTCCGCTATGAATATTTACCACGACGAGGTGTTTCAGATGGCTTGCGACCAGTTTCAGGTCATCGCCGATTACCTGAACATCGATCGTAACGAACGCGACCGCCTCATGTATCCAAAGCGTGCCATCGCGGTGACGCTGCCTATCCATATGGACGACGGCAGCACGCAGACTTTTCAGGGTTATCGCGTGCAGCACCACCTCACGCTCGGTCCGACCAAGGGAGGCACACGCTTCGCGCCTTCTCTTTCCATGGGCGAAACGGCGGCGCTGGCGATGTGGATGAGCTGGAAGTGCGCGCTTTCCAATCTTCCCTACGGCGGAGCTAAGGGCGGGATCGCCTGCGATCCGGCCAAGCTTTCGCGGCACGAACTGGAAGGGGTTTCCCGCCGCTACATGCAGGAGATGATCCCGTTCGTCGGTCCGCACACCGACATCATGGGTCCCGACATGGGGACGAACGAGCAGATCATGGCCTGGTTCATGGATACTTATTCGGTCTATCAGGGTTATGCGGTGAGCGAAATCGTGACGGGCAAACCAGTCTCGATCGGTGGCACGGAAGGGCGTCGTGAGGCGACCGGCCGCGGCGTCGTTTATCTCGTGGAACGCGCCATGGACATACTGAAGATGGATCCGGAAAAATCGACTGCCATCGTGCAGGGCTTCGGCAATGTCGGTTCCGTCGCAGCGCTCTCGCTGGCTTTAAAAACGGGGATGAAGGTTCTCGGAATCAGCGATGCCTCCGGCGCCGTTTACAATCCGAAAGGTCTCGACATCAAAGCCGCCGATGAATGGGTGCAGAAGCATGGGTCGCTCAAAGGCTGGGATCAGGGCGACAAGATCGACCCGAATGAAATGCTCACGATGAAATGCGATGTGCTCATTCCGGCCGCGGTCGATCGCGTCATCACGGAGAAGAATGCGGACAAGCTGCAATGTCGCATCCTGGCGGAAGGCGCGAA
>JACCXL010000196.1 GCA_013697015.1 Chthoniobacterales bacterium
GTCCTCGGCGCCGATTCGTTCGAAGCCGTTTACGAGGTGGATCAATCCCCGATTGGCAAAACTTCGCGGTCCACGCCCGCGACCTACATGAAGGTCTTCGACGAAATCCGGAATCTTTACGCGCAATTACCGGTTTCCCGCGTGCGCGGCTATTCGGCCAGTCGCTTTTCGTTCAACGCGGAAGGCGGCCGCTGTGAAGTGTGCAAAGGGCAGGGCGTGATCAAACTCGAGATGAGTTTCCTGCCGAGCAGTTATGTGCCGTGCGAGGACTGCCGCGGGCGCCGTTACAACGCACAGACACTCGAGGTGCTCTACAACGAACGGAGCATCGGCGACATCATGGAAATGACGATCGAGCAGGCGGCGTCCTTCTTTGCCGCGAACAACAAGATCGCACGGCCGCTTTCGCTGCTGGTCGATACCGGCCTGGGTTATTTGAAACTCGGCCAACCGAGTCCGACGCTGAGTGGCGGGGAAGCGCAGCGGCTTAAGCTCGTGACCAAACTGGCGCGCGGGATGGGCCGCGCTCAGCACGAGCGTTTGCGCAAGATGCGCAAACCGAAATCCACCCTCTACCTGCTCGAAGAACCGACCATCGGGCTGCACATGGCCGATGTGGAGCTACTCGTTAAAGTCTTGCATCGCCTTGTGGATGAAGGCAACACCGTCATCGTGATCGAGCATAATCTCTCTGTCATTGCGGAAGCCGATTACATTGTGGACATCGGGCCGGAAGCGGGGGCCGAGGGCGGCGAAATCGTAGCGTGCGGCACGCCGGAAGAAGTCGCACGGAACAGCACGAGCAGGACGGCGCCCTTTCTGCGCCGGGCGCTGGCTGGCGGGCGCTCCGCCAAAAGCGCGGCGCGGCGCACGCGCACGCTTCAGGCGGCCTGACCAATGCTCGCCTATTACCTGCACAACCTCGATCCGTTCATCTTCCACTTCTCGGCGAATGTCGGACCGCGCTGGTACGGCATGGCCTATGTCCTGGCGTTCCTTTGCGGCTTTGCATTACTTGTTAGGCTAGCGCGCCGCGGATTTCTCGATCTAGGCGTGGAACAAGTGGGCGACTTCATCACGTGGGGCGCTCTTTTTGGCGTTATGATCGGCGGGCGCCTCGGTTACATCCTGTTCTATAAGCCTGAAATGCTGCGCGAGCCGCTTTCGATCCTGCGCGTGTGGGAAGGCGGGATGTCGAGCCACGGCGGGATGCTGGGCCTCGTTTTCTTCACGCTTTTCTACGCGCGACGCCACCGGGTAAGCTGGACGAATCTGGGAGATAATCTGGTCGTGGCGGCTCCGATCGGTTTATTTTTTGGCCGCTGCGCGAACTTCATCAACGGCGAACTCTACGGACGGGCAGCCACACTACCGTGGGCCATGCAGTTTCCGAAAGAGTTGCTGGAGCCGGCCAATGCAGCGCAAGCGGAGCGTGCGCTGGCTGCGAGCCAGCAAATAGATCCGTCGATCACGTCGCCGGAAATGCTCGTGGCGAGCTTGCGGCATCATCCGGAGATTGGCGCTGGCTTGCGGGGCGTTCTCACCCCGCGGCACCCTTCGCAGCTCTATGAAGCGTTCTTTGAAGGGATCGTCTTGTTCGTGATTCTTTGGTTTGTGCGCACGCGGACGCGCTCGCCGAACGGGATCCTGACCGGATTGTTTTTCATCTTCTACGCCGTCTTCCGCATCGTGGTGGAGTTTTTCCGCGAACCAGACGCGCCGCTCGTGGGGATGTTTACGCGCGGACAATTCTTCTCATTTTTCCTCATTCTCCTGGGGTTTGGATATATCTTTTGGGCACGTCTGCATCCGACCTACCCGCGCAAACTCGAAGCACCGGCGCGATAGCGCGACGACATCTCCGGCTTTCAATTCCGCGACGGCTCGCTATTAGTGCCCGAAGGTGACGGACGTGTTCTTCCCGACCTTTCTCGCGGCCGGCGGACTGCTCTTCGCGTTCGAGCATGCAACTGTGGCGGGCAAAGTTGTGCTCGCTTTTCTCTGCGTTGGCTCGGTCTTCAGCTGGTCGGTGATGATCACGAAGCTGCGCGTAATTCAGTTTGCGCGAAAGCAGACGGCGCGATTTCTGGATGCATTTCGCAAAGACCGGCAGCCGCTGCGTCTCTTCGAAAACGACGCGCGTTTCGCGGGTGCCCCGCTCTTTAATGTTTACCGCGCGGGCTGTCGGGAGATGACTTTTCACCTCCTCGGCTCCACAGAAGTGGATGAAACGTTTCGAGCGCGGCTTGGTTCATCCGAAAAGATCTCGCCGTCGCAAATGCGCGCCGTGAATTCCGCGATGGAACGCGCGGTGGGCGAGACCGCGCTGGGCTTGGAATCGCAGATGATTCTCCTCGCCACCGCTGTCAGCGGGGCGCCGTTTCTCGGCCTGCTCGGGACGGTCTGGGGAGTGATGGACACATTTACAGATGTGGCCGTCGCCGGAGCACCCAATCTGGCGACGATGGCGCCGGGTGTTTCCGGAGCACTGATCACGACCGTGACCGCTTTGTGCGTCGCGATTCCAGCGATGTTCGGCTACAACTTTCTCGTCACCAGCATTCGCGGAATGATCGTGGAGATGGACAACTTCGCGGCGGAACTCGCCTCTGAGTTCGAGCACAAATACGTCGATCACAATGCCCGCGCACCGGAGTACGAACGATGAGACGCTATTCGCAGCGCAACAATCTCTCCACACTCTCCGAGATCAATATCACGCCACTGCTCGATCTGGCGTTCGTGTTGCTTATCATTTTCATGATCACCACGCCGCTCCTGGAGAGCAGCGTGAATCTCGTCATCCCCTCGAGCGGCGCCTCGAATCCGCCGCTCAATCCGTCGCAAGTCCAAACCATCTCGATCGATCGCAACGAAGCAATGACGCTCAACAACGAGTCCGTCGATGGAGCGACCCTGACCGTGCGCCTGACCGAATTAAAACGCGCGCACGCTGATCTCGCGGTCGTTATTCGTCCCGATCGCGAGCTCCCCGTGCTACAACTTATCGCCGTGATGGACATCCTGCAGCGCGCTGCGATCACCAAGGTGGGAATCGCGACG
>JACCXL010000218.1 GCA_013697015.1 Chthoniobacterales bacterium
ATATTAGCGCCCACGCCGAAGCTCGGCGTCACGCCATAGTAGCCGTAGACGCTGTTGATGTAATCGGGACGGCTGTATTCGTCTATCCGGCTTACCTCCCAAGCCGGCGCATTATAGATGCGCTCGCGATCGATACGCACAGTGTAGGTGCGCGCGTCTGTGCCAGGGGTGAAGACCGACCAGGGCACAGCGACTGTTTTGGTGGTCGTTCGCGTAGTGCGACTGGTGCTGGCCCCAGCACTGCCGCTCCCACCGGTCGAAAGCACGGTATAGGCCATGCAGCCGGTGTTGCGATCCAGAACAACGTCTTTGATCTCGCCAACTTCTTCACCGTTTCCGGTGCGGACTTTGGAGCCAATGATCGTGCTCGTGGGCATATACCCGGTCGTCGTGGTTGTGCTCGTCGTGGACGACGATTGGGCCTGGGAAAGGGAAGGAGCGACGGCGAGGCCCGCAAACGCCAATGTCGCTCCCAGTAGAATAGATTTTTTCATAGGTGTTTAGACTGACGGAAGGCGGGGCGCCGTTATTCAGCAC
This sequence comes from Chthoniobacterales bacterium, assembly GCA_013697015.1. GTDB lineage: Bacteria > Verrucomicrobiota > Verrucomicrobiia > Chthoniobacterales > UBA10450 > JACCXL01. Next base: position 538 of record JACCXL010000218.1, read on the forward strand.
CCGCCTATATGGTTCGTGAACCGGCGGCACCGCGGACGTGGTCGAATGGCGCACCGCGGAGAAACTGGCCCGCTTACCGCGCCAAAGTGCCAGCGGCGGGCCTAACGAACGGTACGCAGCTTGTGATTGACGGCCGAATTCCGCAGATTCAAGCAATGGATGCGCACCAATGCCTCGCGCGATATTTCGGATTCCGCGAGTTTCTCGACGCGCAGGAGGAAGTCATCAAAGCGCTTCTGGCGGGCGAGGACGCGCTCGTCGTCATGCCCACGGGAGGCGGTAAGTCGCTCTGTTATCAGCTGCCGGCATTGCTGCGGGACGGAGTTACGGTCGTCGTCTCTCCGCTCATCGCTCTAATGAAGGATCAGGTAGATGGGCTTCAGCGAAAGGGCATTGCAGCGACCCTGATTAACAGTTCGTTAGGCGCGGGCGCGCAACGCGAACGCGTGAGCGCCGTCGCGCGGGGGGAGTTCAAACTTGTCTATGTGGCGCCGGAACGATTCCGCAGTCCGTCATTTGTCCAGGCTCTGGGCGAAACCACCATCGGATTATTCGCGATCGACGAAGCGCACTGTCTTTCCATGTGGGGGCACGACTTCCGCCCGGATTATTTTCGCCTCAACGCCGTGCTCGAGAAACTTGGGCGTCCACAGGTGGCTGCCTTCACTGCCACCGCCACGCCCGAAGTGCGTGCTGACATTCTTCAGCATCTTGATTTGCGTGAGCCGCGCGAGTTCGTGGCGGGATTTGCGCGACCGAATCTGAAACTAGTGGTGCGGCCCGTGCCGAACGAAGGAGCGAAGTTCGCAAGGCTGCGAGAAGTAATCCGCGAGCACAGGATCGGCATCGTTTATTGCGCGACGCGCCGGCGAACGGAGGCCGTCGCAGCGGAGTTGCAAACATCTGCGGTCACGAGTGTTCTTTACCACGGCGGCCTGAGCGAACAGGAGCGCGCTGCCGCGCAAGATGCATTCATGTCGCGTCGCAGCGACGTTGTTGTGGCGACGAACGCTTTCGGCATGGGGATCGATCGCGCGGACATTCGTTTCGTTGTGCACTTCGAGCTGCCGGGGAGTATCGAAGCATATTATCAGGAGGCCGGTCGCGCCGGGCGGGACGGCGAAGCTGCCACCTGTGAGCTCCTGTTCAATCATGCGGATACCCGCGTGCAAGAGTTCTTCATTGAGGGGAGCAATCCGTCGCCCTTGTTCATTACCGAGCTCTATGAATTGCTGCGACGCGAGGCGAACTCCGAGAATGAAATTCATGTCTCGCAGAGAGATCTGGCGCAGCGCGTTGGCGCGGATGGAAACGACCTCATGGTCGGCGCCGCACTGCACATCCTCGATCGTGAAGGTTATATCGATCGGTTTGATATTCCCGGGAAACGCATGCGGGGGACTCGCTTGCTCAACCCGGGGGAAAGTGGTCGTCCCTTAAAGATCGACGCGAAGAAACTGGCCGAAAAAGTACGGCGCGACCGATCGAAATTGAAAACGCTGGTCGATTTTGCCTACGCGCGACTCTGCCGGCAGCAATCCATTCTGCGCTATTTCGGCGAACATGATCCCGGCGTCTGCGGCAACTGCGACGTTTGTCTCGACCGCTCTGCGCCGGCCCGGCCGCCGACCGAAGAAGAGGCGCTCGTCGTCCGCAAAGCATTGAGTGGAGTGGCGCGAATGTCTTCGAACACGACTGGCGGCTGGCAAGCGCGTTTCGGCCGCGGTCGCATTGTGCAAACGCTGGTCGGCAGCCGCTCGCGAGAGATTCTCGAGGCGCGCCTCGATCAGCTTTCGACTTATGGATTATTGAAAGCGGAAGGCGTCGGATATTTGAATCAGCTTTTTCGGGAACTGCAGCAGGCGGATCTGGTTGTCACGACCCCGGGCGACTATCCGAAGGTGACGCTGACCGCGCGCGGAGCCGAAGTCATGAAAGGGCGCAGCGATTACGAGCTGCACTGGCCTCCTGGGGGAGTGAGCGTGCCGGAAAAAGGAAGGCGCGGCGCGAAGCGGCGAGCGAAGTCCGCGAGCGAGATCGTGCCTGTCGACGAGGAACTTCTCGAGAGACTGAAAAGCGTCCGGCGCGATCTGGCTCGTCAAAACGGGAACTCCCCCGCTTATCTTATTTTTTCCGATGAAACGCTGCGGGCATTCGCACGCCTAAAACCGCGCAGCGAAGAAGCGGGACGCCAGATTCGCGGGGTGGGCGAGATCAAGGCGGCGCGTTACCTGCCGCGTTTCATCCAAGAGATTGCGGCTGCCATCGAGTGATTCGGTGCGGCGTTTCGCTAAAGTACATTTGGTCGATCCCCCAGGTGGACATCAAGCGCCTCGGCTTGAGCGTAAGCCCTGGCCGCATCCTGCTTGCGACCGGCACCGGCCAGAAGTTGGCTGAGCAACTGCCATGACTCAGCGCGATACCACTGCGTCTGCAAGCACGCTTGCGTTTCGGCGATGGCCCGATCTACCTGTCCGGACTCAGCCAGCACTTTTATGTAACGCTTCTCGATCGACCAATTCGGGGCGCCGGTGCGCGACGCCAGCCGTAGTCGCATCAAGTCCACCGCGCCCCTTTCCTTGTTGGCGAGCACGGCCGTCAGTTCGTGCGCCTGTGCGCTAACTTCCGGCGTCTCGATTGCGCGCGGCAGAAGTTCATGCGCGCGGCGGAAGTCGTTTTCTTTGATTGCGAGCGCGGCGAGATTCAGCAGTGCGAGCGGTTCGTCCGGTTCTCTGCGCAAGGCCTCCTGCAGATGCTTGTTCGCCTCTTTGAAATGCCCGTCATTCATCTCGACGCCTGCAAGATTGATGTGCATTCGAGCAGAGTCGCCGCCGGCGACGATGGTGCGTTCGAAAAAGGTGCGCTGATCCTTCCAATCGAAGGTGCGGAGATAGGTGCGCGTGCCGAGGAAGAGCACCCAGATTGACACGATCACCGCTACTCCGCGGACGAAGAACCGAGAACGCCCGCGCGCCTCGCGGAAGTATTTCGTTAGGGCAATCGCCGTCGCCAGAAGAAGAAATGAGCTTGGCAGATACATCCAGTGTTCCGCCACGGTCGCATTGAGCCCGACTAATCCACTGCAGGGAAGATAAGCAATCGCGGCGAGAACAAGAAAAACAAAAACAGCGGTGTCTCGCGTTCTCGATCGGATCAGCCAATAGACCAGAAGCGCGATCAGAAGGATGCCTGTGACCGTCTGCAATTCGCGCTGCGCGGCGCCTGTGATACTTGAATCGCTAAAACCTGTGGGATGCGTTTCCACGTCGCGATCCATGGAGAGGTGCAGAGGAAAGGCGATCAGGCCCGCGTACTCCGCCACGGCACGCGCGGCCAGCACTGGCCGCACGAGGAGCGGCATCGGATGGCGTGCCATCGGTGGCGCTACATGCTCTGCCGAAAAACGCAGCGAAGCGTAGATTAGCCCCACGGCGAGAGCGGTCACCGCGGAAGCACCGAGAATCCCGCGAACCCGTCGCAGCAAAGCCACCGCACACCAGAACAACGGAAAGAGCAGGCCTGCTTCCTTGCTGAGCGCGCTGCAGAGAAAGAGCATGGCCGCGACGCAACTGAGCGTCCATTTCGCCCGGGCTCCTCCCCGAAACGCCCGCAACGCACAATAC
>JACCXL010000255.1 GCA_013697015.1 Chthoniobacterales bacterium
TTTCAATCCATCGCGAACCTGCCCCACCGGAACCAGCTGCGACGAACTCAGAGTCAGCAGGTCGCCGCCCCGGAAATCCACCCCGAAGTTGCGATCGCCCCGAATATAAAAAGCGGTCGCGCCCGCGGTAAGCAACGCGAGCGAACAGAAAACCGCTAAAAGGCCTTTGCCCAGGAAGTTGATGTGCTTCGAGGAGATCAGGTGCAGCATGGACACCTTCTTCACGCGTCCGGAATCGACGAACCAGCCGAGCAAATTTCTGCCCACGATGAGTGCGGTGAAGAGCGATGCGAGAATACCAAGCGTCAGCGAGATGGCGAAGCCCTTGACTGGTCCGCTCGCTTTCCAGAAGAGAATCGCCGCCGTGATCAGCGTCGTGACATTGGCATCGAAAATCGAGCTAAAGGCCTTCTCGTAGGCAGCTTGTGTCGCCACCTTCAAGGACTTGCCAAGGGCGAGCTCTTCCCGCAGTCGCTCGTAAATCAGGACGCTTGCGTCCACGGCCATACCGATGGTGAGGATGATGCCCGCAATCCCCGGGAGCGTGAGCACGAATCGAAACATCGTGAGCGCTCCGATGAGCAGAACGATGTTGACGACCAGCGCGAGGTTCGCGATCAACCCCACGAACCTGTAGTAGATCTGCACGAACAGCAGGGTCAGACCGAGACCGATGAGACCGGCGATGACACTGGCGCGAATCGAATCCATTCCGAGCGTCGCCGAGACGCTGCGCTCCTCCTCGATGCTGACCGGCGTTTGCAGCGGGTTCTCGAGCACACTGGAGAGCCCGCGCGCCTCCTGTTCGGTGAAACGCCCGGTGATCACCGCGTCGCCGCCATAAATCGCGTCCCGAATCGTGGGTGCGGATTGAATCACGCCGTCGAGCACAATTGCGAACCGGTAACCTTTGAACTTCTCCGTGATTGCTCCGAACTGCTTCGCGCCTGCGCCGTCGAACTTGAGCTGCACGGTCCAGCCTTCGTTTCCGAAATAAGCATTTGAATTGGTGACGCGGTCACCGCCGAGATCCGCCTTTTTCTTGACTAGCAAGCGTTCTACTTGCGGCTTCTTTCCCTCTTCTGCGCGCAAAGTGTAAGTCTCGATCCGATACTCCGGCGGGATCACCTCTGTGCCGCCGTCGATTGCCTGCAAGCGTTTGCCGTCATCCGGATACACGAGGCGAAATTCCAGCTTCGCGACGCGTGAAAGTTGGTCGCGCGCCTCCTGGATTTTCGCCGTGTCGAGACCGGGAATCTGAACCAGGATTCGATCGTTCCCGACTGGACTGATCACCGGTTCACCGCCGCCGAAATAGTCCACTCGTTTTCGGATCACCTCGACCGCCTGATCGAGCATCGCTTTGGTGATTTCCTTGTCGCCGCCGACGAGGCGGATGAGGAAGGAAGTGCCGCCCTGGATGTCGAGTCCCAACGCGATTTTCTTCTGCGGCGGGTAGATGGTAACGACGCTGAAGATCACCAGCGTCAGCATCAGGACGGTGGCGAGAATGCGTTTTCGAACGCCGAAATCGGTCGCGAAGTACCACCCGAATAGAATCAGGAGCCCCAGGCCGATAAAAAAGGTGAACGCCGGATTCATGCTTCTGCCGACTTCAGAACCGTCGTCACCGCCGATTTTTCCATCTCAAGCTTCACATTGTCTGCCACTTTCACCGTCACAGTCGTGTCTTTGACGTTTGTGATCAGTCCGTGAATCCCGGACGAAGTCACCACCCGATCGCCCGTTTTTAAGATCGAAACCATCCGGGCCTGCTCCTTTTGCCGCCGCATCTGCGGACGAAAAAGCAGAAAATACATAATGACGAAGATCAGAATCAGCGGCACAAAAGAGGCCAGCGGATTTGGACCCGTTGCCGCGGAGCCAGCGGCTTGTTGAGCTAGAAAATTGTTAAACATCAGGAGTTCGATCCGGCGCTGGCAATAAGAGCTGTGTGCTCCCAGCTCGCAACTGCCGAAGCGGGCGTCTTACTGAGCATGGATGCCTCTCGATTGCAAGGTTGGGCGTGGCCGGCGTTGTCGCAGTTTACTGCAGGCT
>JACCXL010000264.1 GCA_013697015.1 Chthoniobacterales bacterium
GTAAACGCCATCGCCGAGAAAGTGCCATCCCTTGCGCTCCGCGTAATAAAAGACCGTCGGATCTCCATCGTCTGCGGCGATGATGAGCGCATCGCGCGGCGTGATCTTCTTTAATTCGAGCCCGAGATCGCGCAATCCGGCCGCGCTTGATTCATAGAATGGGCGCACCGATGCGAGCGACCAGCCGCCAAAGAGCAGAACGACGACCGAGGAAAAAACCAATGGCGCACGTTGATAGCCGGCCAAACGCCTCGTCGCAAATCGGCAGGCGATTCCGCCGAAGACCGCGGCGATCGGGACCAGCGGCAATTGATACCATTGATGACGGTTCCCCCACCCGACGACCACGATGAACAGCACCATGGCGGCGCACCACCATTGGAAAACTCGCGCATATTTTCCGCGCGGGGTCAGGAACGCCCCTGCCGCCGCAGCGAGACAAAGAACCGGCGTCAGACTCGAGCCCACTGTTTGTCGCACGATTTTCCAATACCAAGCCAAATCCATGACGCGAACACCGCCGCCGCCGAAGAAATGAAACGGATAGTAGCGCGCGGCCATCTCCTGCGCGTGCCAATACCAGATCGCTGGAGGCACGAGCGCAAACGCCGCGAAAATCCAGACCTCCGGCTGCCGCCATAAGCGCCATCCGAAACGCTGCCAGGTCAGATACAAGAGGGGTGCGCCGATGACCGCTGTCGGCAGCTTGATCAAAACAGCGATCGAAGTGCAAAGTCCCGCGGTCAGGAGAGCCGAAGCGCGGCCCCTTTGGAGCCATCGCAGATAAAAATATAATCCCACAATCGCGAGGCTGAGCGATGGCATGTCCGGCATGAACGCGCGACTCGCGACGACTGAGAGTGGCGCGAAGCTGTAGAAGAACGTCGCCCAGATTCCAATTGTGACACCGAAGAGCCCGCGCACGAGCAGAAAGAAAAACGGCAATGCCGCTGTGAAAAAAATGACGCCCTGGATCCGGCCGATCCATTCATGCACACCAAAACATTTGTAAAGGAGCGCGGCGACGAATGGCAGGATCGGAAACTCCGTGCCTACGTAGCCGGCCGCGTTTCCGGCCCAATCGATCTGCGGACGCGCAAAATGAAAACCGTTCTCCGAATAGTTTCTCGCGATCGCCGCGACGTCGCTTTGCCGCCAGCTCCAGCGATCGATAAAAGGCTGATTGATTGCGATCAAGCGAACCGCGACCGCGATCGACGCGATGACGAGCACCGCCGATTTCGTTCCGAACATGGATCGCGTCTTGACAAACACGCTTCGCAAAGTCAATCGAGTATAAGCTCGTCGGGGCCCAGGAGCTGTTTGCTTTCGCGTATGAATTCTATCTCGTCACGTGTTTTCTCGCCGCGTTGGTGGCTGGTTGTGCTCGTCGCGATGATCGCCCTCGTCTTTCCACGGCTTTGCAACGGACAGGACGAGCCAAAACTTGTACCCGATGTTGTCGACTTCCAGAAACTTCTCCCGTCGTTGCCCGACGCACCATCCGGATGGACCGCTGACAAACCGGAAGGCTCAACCACCGATACGGGAGTTGCGAAGATCACGACGGCGCATCGAGATTATAAAAAAGGCGACGCTGATAATGCGCCGACCACCTCGATTAGCATCCTTGATTCTGCGGCAAACCCGGAGTTTGTCTCAGCGACGACCGCAAGCTGGACGGTTACGCAGACCACTACGGAAGGTTACGCAAAATCACTCGACGTCGACGGCCAACCAGGCTTCGAAACTTACGAGAACGAGGGAAAGCACGGCAGCCTGTGGTTGCTCGTCGCGAAGCGATATCTCCTGCAGGTTGAAACGACCGCGCAGGACGCAAAGGATCTCCAAAAGTGGCTTAAGCGCGTCGACCTAAAGAAGCTCGAGGCGGTTAAATAAGTCGCCGGTTGGCCGCTGTTGCGCGCGTTGCTCCTTCTGTCATCCTGATCACGCAGGGCGGGAGAAGCACCTCTCGCCCTCGCGAGAATTTTCCGATGAATGAAGAACGCTCGATCGCCGAAGACGTCGCCGCTGCTGGCGTGACGTCAGCGCACGAAGGTGCGCCTATGACCGAGCTGGAGCGCATCCGGCACTCGTGCGCCCATGTTCTCGCGACCGCGATTTTGAAGCTATGGCCGGAAGCGCAGTTTGCTGCCGGTCCGCCGGTCGAGAACGGTTTCTACTATGACGTCGAGCTGTCGCATCGCATCTCGCCGGAGGACTTCGAGAAGGTTGAGGTCGAGATGAAGCAGGAGATCAAAGCGAACCATGTCTTTGAGCGGGTGGAGGTTTCGCGCGGCGAAGCGCTTGCGCTCGCACATGCAGGAGAACTGGCCGCACTCGGTCCGCGTCCGGCCCCGAGCAAGTTCAAACTTGATATCGTTGAGAACATTCCCGAGGACGAGAAAATCACGCTCTATCGCAATGGCGAATTCACCGATCTCTGCGCCGGACCGCACGTTATGCGCACCGGGAACATTGGCGCTTTCAAACTCACCCACGTCGCCAGCGCCTACTACAAAGGCGACGAAAAGAATCCGCAGCTCCAACGCATCTACGGCACCGCCTTCAAGAACAAGACCCAACTCGACGAATACTTCGCCATGCTCGAGGAAGCGAAGAAGCGCGACCATCGCAAGCTCGGCAAAGAGATGGAGCTGTTCACCTTCGATGATGACGTAGGGCCAGGCTTGCCCATGTGGCTACCGCGCGGCGCGGCGATCATCGATGAGCTGGAAAAGCTTGCGAGAGAAACCGAGTTCGCCGCCGACTACCAGCGGGTCCGCACTCCGCATATTGCGCGAGAAAAGTTATACCTAACGAGCGGTCACCTCCCCTACTACGCGGATTCCATGTTTCCGTCGATGGAGTTGGAAGGCGATCCAGCTAATCCGGCTGAGGCGAGCGATCGCTATTACCTCAAGGCGATGAACTGTCCGCATCATCACAAGCTATTTGCGGCGGTTCCGCGCAGCTATCGGGATCTGCCGTTGCGGTTGGCGGAGTACGGGACCTGCTATCGCTACGAACAGAGCGGCGAGCTCTTAGGGCTGATGCGTGTGCGTTCAATGCAAATGAACGATGCTCACATCTATTGCACGGAGGACCAGTTCGAAACTGAGTTCAACGCCGTGAACGAGATGTATTTGAAGTATTTCAAGATTTTCGGCATCGAAAAATATGTGATGCGCTTCTCAACGCACGATCCAACTCGACTGGGAGACAAGTTCGTAAATGAGCCGGAGCTTTGGAAGAAGACCGAAGAGATGACCCGCGCTGTGCTGCAACGTTCCGGAATCAACTACGTCGAGGTGCCTAACGAGGCGGCCTTTTACGGACCTAAGATCGACGTGCAGGTCTGGAGCGTGATTGGTCGCGAATTCACCATTGCCACTAACCAAGTCGATTTCGCGCAGCCGCGCCGTTTTGATCTCGTCTACAAGGATCGCGACAACAGGGAGAAGACGCCGCTCTGCATTCATCGCGCACCGCTAGGAACTCATGAGCGCTTCATTGGATTCCTTATTGAACATTACGCCGGCAATTTTCCACTTTGGCTGGCTCCGGAACAGGTGCGCATTCTGACGATCGGTGATGAGCCTCCCCTTCTCGATTACGCGCGTGGTATTCTCGACGAGATGCGCGCATCCCAAGTTCGCGCGGAACTCGACCCTTCGACCGACAAGATCAACGGTAAGATTCAGCGGGCGGAGCAATCGAAAGTCCACGCCATGCTCGTGATCGGAAAACGTGACATGGAGGCGAACGCCGTCAGCGTGCGCGTCCACGGTCAGGGTAATCTCGGCGCAAAACCACGCTCCGACGCCATAGCGGACCTTTTATTGTCGATCAAAGAGCGGCGGGTGTAGGAAAGAATTACACCGGTTGTTCTTTCGTCCCTGCCAGGACTTATCCGCTGGTGGGAATCAGCCCCCAGCGCTGAAGCGCTGGATCATTGTCAGAAGACTTTTGGTACACGCCCTCGGTACATGCTTCCAGGTATTCGCTTTGTTCTCGACGCGCTGCGCATGACGAAGTTTAAAGTTTGTGCGGCGCGAAGGTAAGGCGGGTCAACAACGCAACAATCGGAGAAATGACCTATGATTAAAAATGAGGATCTCGATAAGTTCCGCGGGCAGTATCCCTACGGAAGTGAGTTGTTCGGCGT
>JACCXL010000287.1 GCA_013697015.1 Chthoniobacterales bacterium
CGGCTTCGGCTTCGATCTCCGCGCCCAGCTTCGCCAGCCGGGCCGCGGTCGCGGGGACAAGCGGTGCTCGCATCTCACCCCCCTGCGTTTCCCTCGGCACAAAGATTCGCATGCGCGTGAGACTAACCTTTCCGTCCGCCGAGCGAAAACTGCGTTTCTGTCCGAGAGCGTGATGGTCCGGCGCGGCGCCGCCATTCAGCACCGTGCTCGTTGCTGTCGAGGCCCTGCCCTTCCGCTGCGAAGGAAAGACGCAAGCCGCTGACTTTTTTCACCAAGCAACGCCACCGCCGCTGTGCCGGCGACCGGCTCTTACGGCTAGCTTCACGCGGCGAACTCTCGCGCGAGCGTCCGGAATTGGTCGAGATCGAGCGACTGCGGTCCGTCGGAAAGGGCGCTGTCCGGGTCGGGATGAATTTCGATCATGACGCCGTGTGCGCCCACGGCGCGCGCCGCTCGCGCGAGGGGCGCGACCCATTCGCGGCGACCCGCGGCGTGGCTGGGATCGACAATCACCGGCAGATGGGTGCGTTCGCGCAGCACGGGCACGGCGGAAAGATCGAGCGTGTTGCGCGTGGCCGTTTCGAAGGTGCGAATGCCGCGCTCACACAGGATGACGCGCGCGTTGCCTTCGGCCATCACGTACTCGGCCGCGGCCAGCCATTCGTCGATCGAGGCCATCAATCCGCGTTTCAATAGAACCGGGAGTCGCGATCTCCCGACTGCTTTCAAGAGCGCAAAATTTTGCATATTGCGCGCACCGATCTGAAGCACGTCGGCTTCGCGTGCGACCGCATCGACATCCGCCGGATGCAGCACTTCGGTAACAGTGTGCAAGGCGTAGGCGTGGGCCGCTTCATGCAGCAGGGTCAAGGCCTCGAAACCAAGACCTTGAAAATCATAAGTTGAAGTGCGTGGCTTGAAGCAGCCGCCGCGCAGTAGTCCGCCGCCGCCATCGCGCACCGCGCGCGCGCACGCTGTGATCTGCTCGCGCGACTCGACCGAGCACGGGCCCGCAATCATCGCGAAAGGCGCGTCGCCGCCGATGCGAACGGTGCCGATCTCAACGACCGTGTCCGCAGCGTGATGTGCGCGCGAGGCGAGACGGTAGGCAGAATCGTTTTTCGCCGCCGGCGGAGCCTTTGAAATCTCCGCGGCTGGAACCGCCGCAGTGCTTTCACTGCTCGGTGCGCTCGCTTCTTCGGTCCCGGCGGGCGTACCAGCTCCGCTTCGTGGATAGCTGCCCAGAATGCGCACGGCCTGGGCGTGTTTGGTTAGTTCGCGCAGCGCCAGATCGACTTGTGGCTCGTGCAAACCGCCTTCGTGATCCAGATAAAAAAGATATTGCCACGGCCGCTCCGAACTCGGTCGCGATTCGAGTTTCGTCAGGTTCACGCCGTGCTGCGCGAGCGCATCCAGGCAGCGGGCGAGCGCGCCTTGCTCGTGCGCAGTGGTCAATAAAAGCGATGTCTTATGTGGAAGACGGTGATCCGCGGACTGCGCTTCCCGCGCAATCGCCACGAAGCGCGTGTAATTCTCTTTTTGGTTGGCGACGTTGCGCTTGATCACCTGCAAGCCATAGCGCGCGGCCGCCTCTTCGCTCGCGATCGCGCCGCGGGAAAGATCGCCCGATTCCGCCACGAGCATGGCCGCGCTGGCGGTGTCGTCCTCGATTTCCACCCGGCAATCTTGCAGCGCCTCCAGAAACGTCCTGCATTGAGCGAGCGCTTGCGGGTGTGAACCGATCCGGCGAATCAATCCGAGCGGCACCGGCTTGAGCGCGAGCAAACAATGCTGCACGCGATGCACCTCTTCGCCGACCAGGTGCAGATTCGCCTGACTGAGCAAATCATACGTTTCCGTAATCGAGCCCGTGAGAGAATTCTCGATCGGGAGAAAGGCCACTTCCGCGTCGCCGCGGGTCACCGCCTCGAGCGCGGCCGTGAACGAGCGATAGCCATGATATTGCACTGCGCCCTGAGCCGCGGCGAAATGGCTGCGCGCGGCGGTGTGACTATAGGAGCCCTCGACTCCTTGATACGCGACGACCAGGCCAGCGCCGCCTGCGTCATTGCTCTGGCGGGCGGCTTGAAACCGAACCGAGTGCTCGAGAATGCCGCGGTAAATCGACTCGACGAAATAACTGTCGAGTCCCTGTTCGCCGGCGAGCGCAGAAACTCGCGCCAGCAACTCGCGTTCACGCTCCACATCGCGCAACGGCAGCGCGGGATCCGCTTTGAGCGCGGCCACTTCGGTGACAACGCGCTGACGTTCGGCGAGCGCATCGATCAAACGCCGATCGAGGTCGTCGAGACGGGTCCGAAGTGAGGCAAGAGGATCAGACATGGCGGGGGGAACGGAAATGCGCAGCGAAAGGCGGCGCGATTTACCGCGTCCGTCCGAGCTCCGCCGAAGACGGCGTGCCGAACGAACGCAGACTAAACGGACAGCCGGAAGCAAACGCGAATGCGTTCGTGCGCGGTGTAGCCGTCAAACTCATCAGGCGCGCAGGCTATCGCGGCGGCTGTCTCAAAGTCAAGCCGTTTGCTCACATAGATTCCCACCTGGCCCAACGAAGCTGGAGGCGTCTGGATCGATCTGGAATGCCAGTATTCAGAGACTGCCCCGAGAGACTGCCCCCTTTGTTCTTCCCCACCACTTCCCAAGAGCGTTGTTATCCGGCGCGGCCCGCGCGAAAGTGCAACTGGTCGCGAATCATTCTTGTTCCAAGCGATCGAAATGGCCACCTCATCTCCTCCTAATTTCCCCGCAGGTGTCGAAGTGCACGGCGAAATCACGCCTGCCTTTGCGGAAATCCTGACGACCGAGGCGCTCGCCTTTGTGGCAAAACTGCAGCGTGCGTTCGGTGGACGGCGCGCGGAATGTTTGGAGCGCCGTCAGGAACGGCAGGCGGCGCTCGACCAGGGCGAGGCGCTCGATTTTCTGCCTGAAACGAAGAGCGTCCGCGACGGCGATTGGACGTGCGCGCCGATCCCGGCCGACATCATGGATCGCCGGGTGGAAATCACGGGACCGACCGACCGCAAGATGGTGATCAACGCACTCAACTCCGGCGCGAAGATTTTCATGGCCGACTTCGAGGACGCGAACGCCCCGAAGTGGACCAACATGGTCGAGGGGCAAATCAATCTGCGCGACGCGATCCGTCGCACGATCAATTTCACCAGCCCCGAGGGGAAGGAATACAAGTTAAACAAAAAGGTCGCGGTCATCATGCCCCGACCGCGCGGCTGGCATTTGCTGGAGAAGCATCTGCTCGTCGACGGAGCGCCGATCTCCGGCGGGCTTTTCGATTTCGGCCTCTACTTTTTTCACAACGCGAAGGAGCTGCTCGAGCGCGGGAGCGGCCCGTATTTTTATCTGCCGAAAATGGAGAGCCATCTCGAGGCGCGCATCTGGAATGACGCCTTCAAGCTGGCGGAGGATGAGCTCGGCCTTCCGCAGGGCACGATTCGCGCGACTGTGCTCATCGAGACGATCCCCGCAGCGTTCGAAATGGACGAAATCCTCTACGAACTGCGCGAGCATTCCGCGGGACTAAATTGCGGTCGCTGGGATTACATTTTTTCCTGCATCAAAAAGTTCCGGAACAAGCGCGACTTCCTGCTCGCGGATCGCGCCTTCATCACGATGACGACGCACTTCATGCGCTCCTATTCGCTCCTCTGCATCAAGACTTGTCATCGGCGGAACATTTTCGCGATGGGCGGCATGGCGGCGCAGATCCCGGTGAAGAACGATCCGGAGGCGAACGAAGAAGCGTTCGCCAAAGTGCGCGCGGACAAAGAACGCGAAGCGAGCGACGGACACGACGGCACCTGGGTCGCGCACCCCCGCATGGTGCAGCTCGCGCTCGAGGCCTTTGACCGGCTGATGCCGACGGCGAACCAGATCGAGCGAAAGCGCGAGGACGTCCACATCACCGCAGAAGACCTGCTCGACTTCGGACCGAGCGAGCCGATCACGGAAGAGGGACTGCGCACGAACGTCAGCGTGGGCGTGCAATATCTGGAAGCGTGGCTGCGCGGGAGCGGCGCCGTTCCCATTTTCAATCTGATGGAAGACGCGGCCACGGCGGAAATCTCGCGCGCGCAGATCTGGCAATGGATTCGTCATGCCCGCGGCGTTCTGAACGACGGCCGCAAAGTAACGAAGGAACTCTTCCGCACCGTGCTCGATGAGGAGCTCGGGAAAATCAAAGCGCAGATCACCGAGAAACGATTCGCGTCCGGAAGGTTCGATCTAGCGCGCGAACTTTTCGATAAGATCACGACGGACGACGAGTTCGTGGAGTTCCTCACGCTGACTGGTTATGAGAAGCTTGATTGAGCACGACCCACGGTCATTCCGAGCGGAGTCGAGGAACCCCGTCGCGCTACCGGAGATCCGATCGCGCGGCGACGTTGTTCGTACGGTCGCGGGGTTCCTCGACTTCGCTCGGAATGACAGACGCGCGCGCGTTTCTTTGCCGCTGGAATAAACCGGACAGACAACCCGAACTGCCATGACATCCAACAACCAAAGCAACCCCGACTGGAGCACCGATCCGCGCTGGAGCGGCGTCGAACGTCCTTACTCGTTAGGCGACGTCCAGCGTTTGCAAGGCAGCGTCGTGATCGAGCAAACGCTCGCGCGGCGCGGCGCCGAAAAGCTGTGGGAACTTTTACAGACCGAGGATTACATCCCGACGCTCGGCGCGCTCACCGGTAATCAAGCCGTCCAACAGGTAAAAGCCGGCTTAAAGGCGATTTATCTCAGCGGCTGGCAAGTCGCGGCGGACGCGAATCTCGCCGGCCAGATGTATCCGGATCAAAGCCTCTATCCGGCAAACAGCGTTCCTGCAGTGGTGAAACGGATCAATCAGGCGCTGCAGCGCGCGGATCAGATTCATCACGCGGAAGGCAAGAACGAGATCGACTGGTTTGCGCCGATCATCGCCGATGCCGAGGCCGGGTTCGGCGGTCCGCTCAACGTTTTTGAGCTGACGAAAGCAATGATCGAAGCGGGCGCGGCCGGCGTGCATTTCGAGGATCAGCTGGCGAGCGAAAAGAAGTGCGGCCACATGGGCGGCAAAGTGCTCGTACCGACCCGCACCGCGATCACGCACCTGATTGCCGCGCGCCTGGCCTCGGATGTTTCGAACGTGCCAACGCTGATCGTCGCGCGCACCGATGCGAACGCCGCCGCCCTCCTGACCAACGACGTGGACGAGCGCGATCATGAATTCCTGACCGGCGAGCGAACCGCGGAAGGCTTCTACCGCGTGCGTGCCGGACTCGATCAGGCGATCGCGCGCGCTACGAGCTACGCCGCGTATGCCGACATGATCTGGTGCGAAACAAGCGAGCCGAATCTCGCGGAAGCGAAACGTTTCGCCGAGAGCGTGCACAAGAAATTTCCCGGCAAGCTGCTCGCCTACAACTGCTCGCCCTCATTCAATTGGAAGAAGAAACTCGAC
>JACCXL010000291.1 GCA_013697015.1 Chthoniobacterales bacterium
CTTCCGCTCGGCACGACGAAAGCAAGAATCCGTCGCGGACTGCTCACGTTACGACATGCATTTGAGGTCGAGGAGCGCACAACCGAAAACGGTCTCAGAGATCTGCAACCGGTTTGAACTGCTCCTGCCTGCGCGCAGTCCTCGGTGGGCCGACCAAACCTACTGCGCGAGCAACGCTTCGCACGCGCGGGCACAACGCCGGCAGGCCTCGGCGCAGACGCGGCAATGCGCCATTTTCGTGCCGTGTTTCTCGCACATTGGACCGCAGATTTCGCATGCCTGGATGCAGGCGCGCAGCTGTGCGCCAGCCAGCTTTTTATCTGTGCGGGTGAAACGCGAGATCACGCGCGCGGTGGCGAGACATACATCTGCGCAATCCGTGCAATCCCGGATGCACTCGACCATCTCCGCGACTCGCGCTTCTCCAAGGCAGGCGTCCGCGCAGGCGTTACAGGCTTCGGCGCACGAGTAGCAGGCGGTAATGCATTCGATGGCGACGGCGCGATCGGAGGAGGGATGCACCGGGTGCGTGTCGAACATTTGTTTGATGTAGCTCATGGGATGAAATCTCCGGTTGGTAGTATAATAAAATCGCGCGTCGTATGGGCTGTGCGCGGGAGAAGAGCAGTGTATCCGAAGAAACGAGACTGGTCGGGATGCCGCGTTGCGCTCCAAGTGGTGGGGAACAGTTTGGCGTGGCAGAAAGCCAAAACCGGGCAACGCGGTTCGCCAGGCCGGTAGCGGACTCGATCCGCATATCAATCCTGAAGCGGAGCGCTCGCAGACCGCGCGCGTCGCGGCGCCCGCGGCATTTCACTGGAAAAAGCTTCGGAGTTCGTCGATCAAACGCTTGAGTGGCCGCAATGGGGATTCCTGGGCGAACCGCGCGTGAATGTTTTGCGGCTAAACGTCGCGCTCGGAACGAACCGCTAGAAGCGATCTCGACATGAAACTAATCTTCCAACTCCTCAGCGCGACGATCCTGGCGACGATTGCTTTCGCCGGCGAAACGGAAACTTCTTCACCGGCGCCTGCGCCAGAGCCGCGCTTCAAAATCTCCGGTTGGATCGATAGCGGGATTTCGCTCACTCCCGATTCACCGAGCGATCATCAGAACTTCGGCCGCATTTTCGATGATCGCGCGAACGAGCCGATGTTGAACCAGCTCGTCATAAACCTGGAGCGCGCTCTGGCACCGGAACCCGGTGCGTTCGATTGGGGCTTCAAACTGCAGTTCATGTACGGCAGCGATGCGCGCACGATTCATTCGCTCGGGCTGCTTGATCGCACGACCGATAACATCGTTCAGCCGGACATCGTCGAAGCGTACCTCAACCTGCACTTCGCTGCAGTCACGGATGGCGGGCTCGATGTGAAACTCGGCAAGTTCGTCACGCTGGAAGGAGCTGAGACGATCGATCCGCGAACGAACTTCTTTTATTCGCACACTTACATCTTCAACTTCGGTATTCCCTTCAACCACACCGGCGCGCTCGCGACTTTCCACGCCGCCAAGTGGCTTGATCTCTACACCGGTGTGACTCGCGGCGTAAACACGAGCATTGACGACAACAACGATAATCCGTCTTTCCAAGGCGGCGTCGGACTCAATTTGTTGGATGGAAAGCTCACCGTCCTAGCATCGACCTCGATTGGTCCTGAAACTCCGCGCAACAATCACGATCAGCGCTACCTCAGCGACATCACTACGACGTGGAAAATCACCGACAAACTTACGTCCATCACCGATCTCAACTATGCTTTGGACGAGGCAGGCGACGCGAAAGCGTACGGTGTCGCGCAGTATCTCACTTACTCGATTAACAGCTGGCTTACGGTCGGCGTGCGCGGCGAGATCTTTCGCGACGAGCAAGGCTTCTATGTCGTCTCTTTCGCCGACAACCAGGATCCGATGCGCGCTTTGCGCGGTGACCCGACGACCGATCTGCGGACCGTGGGCGGCGGAAAGACAACTTACGGAGCGATCACGGCCGGCGTTAATATCAAGCCTTCGATGCCGAAGCCGATCAGCAGTCTGACGATTCGGCCGGAAGTCCGCTATGATCGCGCGCTGACGGATACTCGCCCCTTTAATGATTCCAGCGATCGCGACCAGTTCACCGTGGGAATCGACGCGATCCTCAGTTTTTGATCTGCCGGGACGGATGATCAGGTAAGCTGGCCTGGCCATGATCGACGAAGGCCAATCGAACCCGAACGCCGGCGAAGCCC
>JACCXL010000094.1 GCA_013697015.1 Chthoniobacterales bacterium
CCGGCGATCAACGGCATCCCGAGCGGCACGACGCCGAAATCATCGCTCCCGCTGCGAGCAGTCTGACCGGCGCCCAACAAATCCCGACCAGCCAGCCCGAGCAGAACGAGACCCCCCGCCACCTGGAAATCAGCGACCGAAATGCCGAGCGCGCTAAAGATGAATTTGCCGAGAAAGATAAAACCGACGGCAACTGCGAGTCCGGTCACCACACCGAGAATACCCTGGCGCTGCCGGTGTGCACGCGTCGCATTCGGCGCAAATCCGATGAAACAGGCGACCAAGCCGATCGGATCGATCGCGACAAAGATCGGGATAAACGTGACCAGAAATTTCTCCGCGAAGTTGTTCATCCGATCGTTGGCTCAGCCGGACGTATTGGCTTTACCGTTGCGCGCTTCTACACAATCTTCTCGGCGCCATCAACCCATCCATGAATTTGTTTCGCACTCTTGCCGTCCTTCTCGCTCTCGGCTCCGTCGCATTTGCCGATGACCTGAAGGCGATCGACTCGTTCGGTGCTGCCGCCGCGAAAAACGGCGCGCTCCTCATCATTCCACGCTGGGAAAGGACTCCCGTCGCCTATTTGGAAAAGGACGCGCAGACCGGTCCGTCCCAGGAAAGTCATTAGCGAATCGCGCCGCGATGAAAAAGGAGCGGCGAGATCCACCGAAGAGGCAACTGGCGTTCCGGGCCTGGCACGCGCTCCCGCTTCTCCTGGCGCTTCTCGCGAGCTCCTGTCACCGACCGGAATCGAATGTCGAAAGTGGGAACCGCCTCCAAATTCTGCACAAGGGCAACGGGAAGGAAGTGCAGGATCTGGATCCGCACCTCGTGAACAGCGTCAGCTCCTTCAATGTCATCGCTGCCTTGTTCGAGGGATTGGTCGGCGAAGATCCGCACGATCTTCATCCGATCCCTGCCGTGGCTGAGAGCTGGGAAATCTCGCCCGATGCAAAGATCTACACGTTTCACCTGAGGCCGAACGCCCGCTGGTCGAACGGCGATCCGGTGACGGCGCGCGACTTTCTCGCCTCCTACCAGCGCATCCTCTCGCCCGCGCTTGCTTCCGATGTCGCCTACATGCTTTACGACGTGGTGAATGCGGAGGCATTTCAGAAAGGACGCGTCACCGATTTTGCGCAGGTCGGGTTCCGCGCGCCGGACGATCGCACCCTCGAGATCACACTCGCGCATCCCACGTCATACTTCCTATCGCTGCTGAATCATTACTCGTGGTTTCCCGTTCACATCCCGACGATCAAAAAATACGGACCAGTGTTCGAGCGCGGCAGCCGCTGGACGCGACCGGGCCGATTCGTCGGGAACGGTCCCTTTACGCTGGAAGACTGGCACCTCAACGACCGCATCCGCGTGAAGAAGAGTGCGACCTACTGGGACGCGCATAACGTGGCCCTGAATGAGATTTACTTTCACACGATCGACAGCAACGACGTCGAGGAACGCGCCTTTCGTTCCGGCCAACTGCATTTGACCGATACAGTGCCCGTCAATCGAATCGATCGTTACCGGCGCGAGCACTCGCAGTTGCTGCGCATCGATCCGTATCTCGGCACTTATTTTTTTCGCGTGAATGTGACCAAACCGGCGTTGAACAATCCGCTTGTCCGCCGAGCGCTTGCGATGGCGATCGACCGGCAGTCGATCGTGGAAAATGTCTGGCACGGCGGCCAACTGCCCGCCGGTAACTTTACGCCACCAAAAACCGCCGGGTACACCAGTTCATCTGCGATCCCGTACGACGTGGAAGGTGCGCGGCGTGCTTTGGCCGCGGCAGGCTTCCCAGACGGGCGCGGTCTTCCGCCGATAGAGCTCCTGTTTAACAGCTCCGAGAACCACAAGCTAACCGCGGAAGCGATTCAGCAGATGTGGCGCAAGGAGTTGAACGTGAATGTGTCGCTCGTGAACCAGGAAGAGAAAGTTTACTTCGATTCCCGCCGCCAGATGAATTATCAAATCATTCGGTCCACCTGGATCGGCGATTATGTTGATCCGAATT
>JACCXL010000068.1 GCA_013697015.1 Chthoniobacterales bacterium
GAGCCAGCGACGTCACGCCGTCGACGTCGTAATCGCCAAAGAGCACGACCCGTTCGCCCGCGTCTACCGCGCGAAAGATTCTGGGAACCGCGGCCGCAATTCCCGGCAACAAAAACGGATCGCCTAACGAACGCAGCCGAGGCTGCAGGAAGGACGCGACCTCGTCGGCGGTGGCAAGACCGCGCTGGCGCAGGAACGCGACAATGCAAGGCAGATCGCAGATTTCGCTCCAGGAAAAGGAGGCGTCGGCAGCAAATTCTGCCGGGGCAATGATCCATCGGCGTTCCACTAAGCAGTTTATCGCTGTGGCCTTCGTCTGACAAACCGATGCGGCACAGTCACGTTGTGTTCAGGTTGGGACACCCATCGGATGTATCTCGAATGAGCGTGAGTTTCATCACGTCTCGCCGGGATAGCGATGCAAAGATCAGCGGACGAATCTTAGGCGTTCGAGATGGCGCCAGTCAGATCAGATGCAAGTGCGATTCGGCGGCCCCGAGGAGCCCGTGCTTTTCGCACAATGAACGGAACATTGCGAGACCCCGGCGTTCGGGTTCACCGAAACCATAGCGGAGATGACGCGATAGATATTCGAAACAGAAATCGGGCGCGACCTGGGTCTGCGCCTCAGCCAGTTCGCGCAACTTTCGCATATTCTGATCGCGCAGCCTCCGCAGTTGATCGGCGATCTCTGTTTTGTTCTCGACCTCGGGACGAATGAGCCAAAGAGCATAGACAAATGGCAGCCCGAATGTCTGCTCCCATCGCTCACCGAGATCGAGGATTCGGCACCCGGCCGCGGGCTGCGCGCGAAAGCGGATGGCCTGATCGCCGATAAGCAATTTCGCGCGCCCGGGCGCTGGGACCGCGAGATCGAAGCGCCCGCAGTTCGCCGTCACCTCCAGCGTAATGCCCGCTTCCGCGAAAAGGCATCGCAATAAATTGCCCGAGGTTTGGGACGCGGGATCGAGTTCTACTTCCTCCACTTCCTCGAGCTCGCCCCAATAGGCCAGGATAACGCTGTAAACCGGACCGCGTGAACCTATCGCAACGTTATCTACGACGTGGTAAATGGGGTTGCGCAAATACTCAAAGCTCGAGACGAGCGCCACATCGAGTTCTCCGCGCGCTAGATCCGCGCACAAGGCGGAAGGATGATCGAGCCGGATCGCAACCGGTGCGTGAGACGTCAGCGGCAGCGCATTAAGGTATTTGACCGCGCCGACGCGTAACGACGCGCTCCGCGTCACGCGCAGATCAGCTCTGGCTCAGCCGACCGCGCGACTGGCGGGACGGGCCGTCCCGCCGCGTTGAGATGCCGATAATAACTATCGCGCTGGATCGGATCGCGTCCCGCTTCGCGAATCACTTCCTGCAGCGCACGGACCGTTTGTTCCTGTGGCGTCTTAGCGCCGGCCATATGAAAGATTTTTTCCTCCATGATTGTGCCGTGCAAATCGTCGACCCCGTAGCTGAGTGAGACCTGCGCAAGCGGGAGTCCCATCGAAACCCAGTAGGCGGTCAGATGGTCGAAGTTATCGAGGTAAATACGACTGACCGCAAGATTGCGCAGCTGCTCGAAGGCGGAGGCCGCTTTGACGTGCGACAGGATCGTAGTCTGAGGCTCGAAGGTGAAAGGAACAAAACCCGTGAAGCCATGCGTCTCGTCCTGAAGTTGACGCAGCTGCCGTAGGTGATCGACGCGTTGCTCTAATGTTTCAATGTGGCCATACAACATCGTGCAGGTGCTGCGACCGCCCATGCCGTGCCAGAGCCGGTGAACTTCGAGCCACTCCGCGGCGCTCTCTTTTCCCCGGCATAACTCGTGGCGAACCACTGGATCGAAAATCTCAGCACCACCACCCGTGAGAGAGCCGAGCCCGGCCTCACGCAGAAGCGAGAGCGTATCCGGGATGGAGCGTTTGAAAATCCGTTTCGCCAGATGTCTGATCTCGATCGCCGTGAAGGCTTTGATATGAAGGTTCGAATCCAGTGCGCGTAAGCGGCCCAGCAAATCCAGATACCATTCCTTCGTCAGCGTCGGATGCAGCCCACCGACCATGTGAACCTCGGTGATGCCGAGGGCTAGCGCTTCCTCGACGGCGGCCAAGATCTCATCGATCGAGCTCTCAAATGCATGCGCATCCCGCTTTTTGGCCGCGAAGGCGCAAAACTGGCAGGAGAGCACACAGATATTCGAGTAGTTGATGTAACGATTGAGAATGTAGGTGGCGGCATTCCCATTTTTCCGGGCCCGCACGGCGCTCGCGAGAATGCCGAGCGCGTTTAGCTCGTTCGAACGATAGAGCTGGAGTGCATCCGCTTCCGTGATCCTTTGGGCGCTTTGCACCTTTGCGGCAACGCCCTGAAGGTCAGAAGGGATTAGTGACAGATTCATGCTCGAACAAAGGGAAAGCAGAATTTACGCACGATTGATGATGCACGCGGCGGCGATCGGTTGCAACCGAAACGACCCGTTTGAGGCAGGCGGTGCGTAGAGTTTTTGACGATTTCTGCTCCCACTTCGTCCAACTCAACGATGCCTGAAGGTAACTCAAGCGACTCGCAGCTCTTGCAGGGCGATGCGGAGGATGTTCGCCTGATGCGTTTAGTGAGCGGCGGGGACATGCCGGCGTTTGAGAAGTTGGTCGAGCGTCATAAGACGCTTGTGGGCGGGACCGTGGCGCGAATGCTCGGGAACACTTCGGATATGGAAGACATCGCGCAGCAGGTCTTCCTACGGGTGTGGAAAAGCGCCCATCGCTATGTGCCACGCGCGAAATTTACGACATGGTTGCTGAAAATTACGCGCAATCTTGTCTTCAACGAAATGCGCCGGCGGAAGCGGCATGCTTCGTCTCCATTGCAAAGTGCGGTCGAAGGTGAGGAGCTGCAAATCAAGGATGAGGCCGGTCCCACGCCGGAGGCAGCCCTGCTCCAGCGGGAACTCCAGGATGCGATCGACGCTGCGATCGCGGGACTGCCGAAATCGCAGCGCATGGCGCTGGTCCTGCGCCGTTACGAAGAGATGAGCTACGAACAAATTGCAGAGGTGCTCAATCAATCCGTCCCAGCGATCAAGAGTCTTCTTTTCCGGGCACGGACCGAATTGCGGGAGCGGCTCTCTGTTTACCTTTCAGCGGCTCGACAAGACGAGAAAAACTAAGAGGACGGACCTCTCACGAGAATCCGCCCTCTCTCAACCCCACACTCTCAAATTTTTAGAACTCGCGATCCTTGGCTGTGCTCATGAAGCGGACCTGCTCACTGGA
>JACCXL010000070.1 GCA_013697015.1 Chthoniobacterales bacterium
GAAAGCGTCATCAAGTCGCATCCCGAAAAATATCAAACCTATGATGTGCTCGCCCAATTGCTGGATGAAGACGGTCGCGCACTGGCGCGGGAGAAGAAAGCTGATGAGGCCAGGGCGCAGTTTGCGAAAGCGGCTGCAAATTATGAGCAAAGCTTGCTCCTCAACCCCGCGCGCGGCGCGGCCACCTTGCGCCTCGGTGAACTGTTCGTCGGGCCGCTCCGGCAGAGCGAACGCGCCGTTAAATTGCTGATCGAAGCGCGGCGACGTTTCGCGGATGCGCCGGAGTTTACCTACCTGCTCGCGCTCGCCCAAAGAGAAGCGGACCACCCGAAGGATGCGATCGTCACGTTTGAAGAAGCGCTGCACGAAGCGGAGTCGACGGGCTCGGAGATTGCGAATGCCCGCTTCTACTTCGAGTACGCGGCGACGGCAGAGCAGGCGAAATTTTACGACAAGGCCGCCGAGCTTTTCAAGAAATCGATCGCGCTCGATCCGGCCCATGCGGCGGAGGCTTACAACTATCTTGGCTTCATGTGGGTCGAGCAGAACGCGCACCTCGATGAAGCGGACGATCTGATTCACCATGCCCTGCAACTGGACCCAAACAACGGAGCGTATCTCGACAGTCTCGGCTGGCTCGATTTCCGCCGCGGGAAATACGGCGATGCCTTGGGTGAGCTGTTGCGGGCGGCACAGAATCTCGGACGCGACGACGCGGTCGTCTTCGAACACATTGGCGACGCCTACGGAAAACTGAACCGGAACCCAGAAGCGCTGGAGTATTGGCAAAAGGCGATCGCGATCACACCCTCGAACAAGGCGCTGGCGGACAAAATCGAGAGCACCAAGACGCGGATCAGCAAAGGCGGCCCGGCGGAAAATCCACACAAATGAAATCGGCCCCGTCGCCCTTCTAAGACATGTCGCAGTCGCGCCGCTATCCCACACCCTGGCAACGCAAGACGATGTGGGCGGCGCTCACGGCGCTTTTCGTCGTTTTCCTGGTTGGAATTGTCGTCTCGATCGTGTGGATCGGGGCGACTGTCGTGGCGTTTCTGCAACCGATTTTGATCCCGGTGGCTATCGCAGCCATCCTTGCCTACCTGCTCGATCCGCTTGTTTCCCGTTTGAGCCGGAACGGGTTCGGGCGCACGAAAGCCGTTGTCTTTCTTTTTGTCATCGCATTCGTCGCCATCGCTGGCCTGCTCGCGTGGGTCGTCCCGGTCATTTCGGTGCAGAGCGCGAACGCGGCCAAAGAGTTGCCCGCCTATACGGAAAAAGCCCGCGATCTGCTGGTGGACTGGATCTATAAATACGACCGCAAGTTCGGAATGCCGGGAACAGCGAAAGACAAAACTTCCTCGGCCACGAGCGGCATTGTGGAATGGCTCCTCGCATCGCCCGCCCCGGCGCGCCGGCCCTCCCCCGAGGTGTCGCCGGTCCCCTCGGCGGCTCCGGCGGCTCCGGTTCTTCAGCCGGCTGCCTCGCCCGTGGAGGCAATCTCGGCCACCCCCGCCAAACTGACCACGGCGGAGCGGCAGCGCATTCAGGATTGGGTCCAGAAACAACTACCAAATCTGGAGAAACAGCTCCCCACGCTCACCGATCGCCTTTGGAAAATCCTGAAAACAAGTATCGGCGGATTTCTGGGCGTCACCGGCTTCTTGCTCAGCCTTGTGATGGTGCCGATCTATCTTTTCTTCCTCCTGAAAGAGAGCCCGGCGATTGAACGCCGGTGGAAAGAATACCTGCCGCTCCGCAATTCGCCCTTGAAGGACGAAGTGGCGACCGTCCTGATGCAGATCAACAATTATGTGATCGCGTATTTCCGAGGTCAGCTGCTGGTCTGCCTGGTGGACGGTATTCTGATCGGGAGCGCGCTCACAATTCTCGGCCTGCCCTTCGCCCCGTTGATCGGGCTGCTGGTGGTTTTCCTGACGATGATTCCGTACATCGGCATCGTGATTTGCTGGGTCCCAGCGGTCCTGATTGCGGCTGCCCAATGGGGCGATTGGACGCACCCGCTCATCGTCACCGGGATCTTCGTTCTCATCCAAAATCTGGAAGCCATCTTCTACGCGCCGCGGATTGTCGGCAACTCAGTCGGTCTTCATCCAATGACGGTTATCGTTTCCATCTTCGTCTGGGGCCTGCTGATCGGAGGATTGCTGGGCCCGATCCTCGCGGTGCCGCTGACTGCAACCGTGAAGGTCTTGCTGGCTCGTTATGTCTGGGGAAGGCGGCTCCGCGAACGCATCACCGAATCGATCGAAGAGGTGCCGGTAGTGCGTAAGGCGGAAGCGGGCGCGTAATAGCGCTCGGACAGACGTGCGGCCGTTCAGTTGCAATTCTGCGACGGCGCGGGGATAAGACCTGCGAGCATGGCACAGAAGGTCCGACACGTCCGCCGCAAACGGAGAACGCGAAGTTTGCGCCCTCGATGGGGGCTCTCGTGGAAGCAGTTCACCCTTCTGGTTGGCGCCAGCGTCCTCGGTTTTCTGCTCGGGCTTTTCTGCCTGATTTACGCTCCGCGCGCCTATGCGGGATGGCAGGAATCACGTCTTCTAAAACGCGCTGCGGAAGCGCTGCAAAAAGATCGCTTTGATGAAGCAATGCAGGCCGCGCGCGATACGCTCCAGATCCGGCCGGCCTCTCTGGCCGCTTACTACATTCTAGCCGAAGCAACCGAGAAGCAGAATCGCCCTGAGACAGTCGCGTGGCGCGCCCAGATCGCCCGGTTGCTGTCGCATGATTTAGCGAGCCAGTTGAACCTGGCGTCCGCGGCGCTTCGCTTCGGGCAGCTCGATACTGCACGCCGCGCACTCGAAGACGTTTCGCCCGGTGACCGTGGAAAAGCAGCCTACCACGTGGTGGCTGGCTGGCAGGCGCGCGCCGAAGGAAACGATGCCGAGGTCGAAAAGCATTTTCGCGC
>JACCXL010000071.1 GCA_013697015.1 Chthoniobacterales bacterium
GTGCCCCAGCCAGCGCGACCCGCGGCGACCAATCGTTTGCCGCCGAGGAGCTCGCCTGCGATCGCCCCAAGCACCGGACCAATAAGCAGCCCCACAAACCCGAGGAACAGCCCTGCAATCGCACCGACGAATGCGCCAAGGAGACCCCACTTCGTCGCTCCGAAACGTCGTGCGCCGAAGTAGCCGGCGAGACTCTCGAGCGCATAAGACAACAGCAACAAAATCGCGAGCACGCCCATGCTCCACCAGCCCAGACTCCTCGCCTCGCCGACGATGACGCGATGAACGAGTGCGGCGATGAAGATAATGGTGGTACCGGGCACAACCGGCAACACCGTGCCGATCAAACCAACCGCCATGAGGATGATCGCGCCGAACCAGCAAACAGCCTCCATCGGGTGATCTTACCCGTAGCGGGAAGCGCCGTCTGCCGCAAATCTTTTGACCGTAGGGATGCTGTTTCTATAGTGATGTTTCCCCGTCAAACCGGAGGATCAAAACCAATGGCACTCTCAATTGGAACGAAAGCACCAGATTTCACCCTGCCGACAAAGACGGCCGACGGCCCGAAGCAGATCACGTTGAGCGATAATTTCGGCAGGGGAAATACGCTGCTGCTCTTTTTCCCGATGGCGTTCACCGGCACGTGCACGGCGGAGATGTGCGGTGTCAGCCTCGATCTTTCGGCTTACGGGAGCCTGAAGGCGACACTTTACGGGATCAGTGGAGACAATCCGTTCGCACAGGAAGCGTGGGCGCAAAAAGAGAAGATCACCGTGCCTCTACTGAGTGATTACGAACACAAGGTGGCGCGGGCCTACGACGTCGCCTACGACTCTTTCCTGCCTCAGATGAACCTGCCGATGGGTGGGGTGCCAAAGCGCGCGGTCTTTGTGATCGATCGCGCCGGCGTGATTCAATACTCTGAGAGCAACGAGGACGCGCGCGCCTTGCCCAATTTTGAGAAAATCAAAGCGCGTCTGGCGGAGCTGCAATGACGCAACGCGTCCGCCTCCGCTCTGTCATCCCGAGCCGCGCAGACGGCGAAGGATCTCTCGAACTCGGACTGAGATTGCGAGCGGCCCAGCAATCATGTCAACGCCCTCGCGTTGATCCGCGCCGATCCTGGAAAGGAGATGTCGCGTGTTTTTGTGAGGTCCTTCGCTGACGCTCAGGATGACACCGTTGCCGTGACCATGAAACCGTGAACAAGGACGAATTCAGAACGCTCCAGCCGTTCCATACCGGTCACGGACGCGAAGGCAAACTGCATTCCCTCCCCGCGCTCGAGCAACAAGGCGTCGGCCCGATCTCGCACTTGCCGGTCAGCATCCGCATCGTCCTCGAATCGGTGCTGCGCAATTGCGACGGCAAAAAAGTGCGGCGCAAGGATGTCGAGACGCTCGCGAACTGGAACGCGAAGAAGCCAGCGAACGAGGAAATCCCGTTCGTGGTTGCGCGCATTGTGCTGCAGGATTTCACCGGCGTGCCGCTCGTCGTCGATCTCGCCGCGATGCGCAGCGCGGTGAAACGCCTCGGCGGCGATCCGAAAATCATCGAGCCACTCGTGCCGGTTGATCTGGTCGTCGATCACAGCGTGCAGGTGGATTTTGCCGGCTCGGCTGAAGCGTTGCGCCTGAACATGGAGATGGAATTCAAGCGCAACCGCGAGCGCTACGAATTCCTGAAATGGGGCCAGCAGGCGTTCAAAACCTTCGGCCTCGTCCCACCCGGAATCGGCATCGTGCACCAGGTGAATCTCGAGTATCTCGCGAAAGGCGTGCTCGAGCGCGACGGCCTTTATTTTCCCGACACGCTCGTCGGAACGGATTCGCACACGACGATGATCAACGGTCTCGGCGTCGTCGGCTGGGGCGTGGGTGGAATAGAAGCCGAAGCGGGGATGCTCGGTCAGCCGGTTTATTTTTTAACGCCGGAAGTGGTCGGCGTTCACATGACGGGTGCGTTGCGCGAAGGCGTGACCGCGACAGATCTCGCCCTGCACATCACGCAAATGCTGCGCGCGCAGAAAGTTGTCGGCAAATTTGTGGAATTTTACGGAGCAGGCGCGGCGTCTTTGCCGGTCGCGGACCGCGCGACGATCGGCAACATGTCGCCCGAGTATGGCGCGACGATGGGATTCTTCCCGATCGACGAGGAGTCGGTCACGTATCTGCGCGCGACGGGCCGGACCGACGAGCAGTGCGCCGCGTTCGAAAATTATTTCCGGGCCCAAAAAATGTTCGGCATGCCGCGCCCAGGCGAAATCGATTACAGCGTCGATCTGGATCTCGATCTCGCGGACGTGCAGCCGAGCGTCGCGGGTCCGAAGCGGCCGCAAGATCGCATCAATTTGCCTGAGCTGGGCGAGACGTTTCGCACTTTGTTTGCGAAGCCGGTGAAAGACGGCGGCTACGGCAAAGCGCCGGACGATCTAAGCAAACGTTTTCCACTGCGTTTGAACGGTCAGGCTCAGCCGACGGACGGCGAAATGGAGTCCGCGAGTGTTGCTGCGCTCACAGACGGGGCGCAAGGAACGGCCGCCGAAGACGGCCAAAAAGGTGGCGAGAATCGCGGGCAGAGCGAAATGATCACGAATCGACCGACTGCGACGCCGGCCGGCCTGATCGCGGAAACGCACGCCCGGGAATTTAAGGAAGGAGATAGCTGCATCGGTCACGGCAGCGTGTTGATCGCGGCGATCACGAGTTGCACAAACACGAGCAACCCCAGCGTCATGCTCGCGTCGGGATTGCTCGCGAAAAAAGCCGTGGAGCGCGGGCTGCGGGTTAATCCAGTGGTAAAAACTTCGCTCGCGCCGGGCTCGCGCGTAGTCAGCGATTACCTGAATAAAACCGGGCTGCAGAAATATCTCGATCAGCTTGGGTTCAACGTGGTTGGCTATGGCTGCACGACCTGCAGCGGCAACTCGGGCCCGCTCGATCCGAAGATCGAGAACGCGATCAATGAACACGATTTGATCGCGGCCTCCGTGCTTTCCGGAAATCGTAATTTCGAAGCGCGCGTGCACCAGAACATCAAAGCCAATTTCCTTATGTCCCCGCCGCTCGTCGTGGCGTTCGCGCTCGCCGGCCGCGTTGACATTGACCTCGCGAACGAGCCGCTCGCGCAAGATCGCGACGGTCATGATGTCTATTTGCGCGATCTGTGGCCGAGCCTGCAGGAAATCCGCGATGCGCTGCAGTCCGCGCTCACGCCGGACGTTTTCCGCCGACTTTATCGCGATTTCGCCGGACAAAATCCGAAGTGGAACGAGATCACGTCGGGCACCGGCGAGGTTTATGTTTGGGACGAAAAGAGCGACTACATTCACGAGCCGCCGTTCTTCACCGATTTCGGCATGGAAGCCGGGCGGATCCAGGAGATTCGCGGCGCGCGCGCGCTTGGCATTTTCGGCGACTCGGTCACGACCGATCACATTTCGCCCGCGGGAGCGATCAAGGGGACGTCGCCCGCTGGAAAATATCTGACGTCGCGCGGTATCGAAGCGGCGGATTTCAACAGCTACGGCTCACGGCGCGGCAACGATCTGGTCATGACACGCGGCACGTTCGCGAACGTGCGCATTAAAAATCTGATGGCTCCCGGGACAGAAGGCGGCGTAACCGTCCATCAGCCGAGCGGCGAGCAGATGTCGATCTATGACGCGTCCATGCGGTATCAGGCAGAAGGAACGCCGCTCGTCATTCTCGCCGGGCACGAGTATGGGACGGGTTCATCGCGCGATTGGGCGGCCAAAGGCACCCGCCTGCTCGGCGTGAACGCCGTGGTCGCGGCGAGTTTCGAACGCATTCACCGCTCGAACCTCCTCGGGATGGGCGTGCTGCCATTGCAATTCATCGAAGGACAGAACGCGCAATCATTAGGCCTCGATGGCAGTGAGACGTTCCGCGTCGCCGGTTTGTCGGATTCAATTCAGCCGGGCCAGCAGCTCGACCTCGAGTTCACGCGGAAAAACGGCGAGCCGGCCACTGTTCCAGTGAAGCTGCGGATCGATACACCGATCGAGGTCGATTATTACCGCCACGGTGGAATCCTTCCCTTCGTCTTGCGCGAGCTAATGTCGCGGTAGACCCGCGGCAAACTGATCCGCGATAGCGACTGCCGCCGCCGCTAGAGCGGATCGCGCTCCGTCGTCCGCCGCTGCACCTCTACAAATGAGCCATCCGCGATAAACGCTGAGGCCGGTTCCGCTCTCAACGCCTCAACGAATTCTGAACCGTAGAGAGTTGCGACGTCGGCACTTAATTCGAAGCTCTCGGCCGGCCAGATTTTCCACCGCGGATGCTCGACGCGGTACTCACTCGTCCGCGCTCCGCGCGCCGTGTAGCCCCAATAATGCTCCGTGATGAATTCCTCGTGCGTGCCCGCCGCGATCGTCTGCGCTTCGCCGCTCGCCGCCATCGCGAGCGATTCCCACCTTGCGCCGCGTCGCCATTCGTACTTCGCGCGCACCTCTCCGTCGCGATCCGACACTTCGCTGCGCATCGGCAATGCCTGATACGGCTCGCCGTAGAAAACGCGCGCCGTCACCGCGATCGCGGTTTTTGGCACCAGTTCGCGCACGAACACCACGCCGCGCCGCCACGTATCGGCCGATTTTTTGCGCACATAAAAGCGGAGATTCACCTCCTCGAAATTCCGATGTCGCGGGATCGGCAAACCCATCATGAGCGTGTGATAAAAGAGAAAACCGACGACGCTCACGTATGTCTCGCCTTTCTCGAAATCGATCTCAGTCCCAACGGGGACGCGCGGCGCGAGGATCGCCGGGTC
Organism: Chthoniobacterales bacterium; assembly: GCA_013697015.1. Taxonomy (GTDB): domain Bacteria; phylum Verrucomicrobiota; class Verrucomicrobiia; order Chthoniobacterales; family UBA10450; genus JACCXL01. The sequence goes on from JACCXL010000071.1 coordinate 4,798, forward strand.
GATGCGGAAATTGAGCATCGCCAGGTAGCGCCAGTTCGCGGTCAGGAACGGCTTCAGCACGCGGTGCAGCGGACGCCGCAGCGTCAGTGAATCAGCTTCTCCAGCGACGGATCGGGCTCCGCGCCTAACGAAGTTGCTTTCGCGTAATGTCGCTTCGCCAGTTCTTTCGAGGGCGGATCCGCGGTCGCGTAAATGACGGCGAGATTGAAGTGAGCATCGGCGTACTCCGGATTGACCGAGATCGCGTCGAGCATTTCTTTCTCCGCCGCTTCCTGCCAGCCTTTCTGGCTCGCTGTGATGCCGAGGTAATTATGCGCGGTGGCGCTCTTCGGATTGATCGCGAGCGCCTTCGTCAGTTCGTTTAAGGCATCGTCGAACTTACTTTGCCGATAGAAGACGATTCCGAGTGTGGTGTGGGAGAATTCATCCTTGGGCGCGAGCGTGACAGCTTTCTTCAGGGTCAGCTCAGCGGCTTTTAACTTGCCGGTGCGGAAGTAAACAACGCCTAGATTTGAGAGCGAATAGAGATTGTTCGGACTTTTCGCCAGGATTTCCTGATAACCCTTTTCCGCGGCGCGGAACTTCCCGTTATCGAAACTCGTCTTCGCCTCGCGCGCCAAAGTAATCAGTTCCTCTGGAACCGCTGGTTTGACCTGAACGCTGGCTCCGGGCGCCGCATTCGCCGCCGATGAAGAACTTCCGCTTCCGCCACTCGGGCCCTTCGCGACGGCATCCGAATCCTTTTTCGCGGTTGCAAAGCTCGCCTTCACCGCGGATGGATTGCTGTCGGAGA
>JACCXL010000081.1 GCA_013697015.1 Chthoniobacterales bacterium
GCCCAGGTTTTATCTGACACTTCGACGGGCCCCGGGATGAAAAGCTTATCGTGCTGCATCGCGGCACGAGTCTAAACGCGAACGCGGCTAGCTTCTATTGAGAAGGCGAACTTCTGCGTTCTGTTCACAGCCAACGACGCCTTCATGCGCGATTACGACCTCATTAATCCGGAGGATTTCTGTGTTTCGAATATGCCGCGTGAGAATAAAGCGCCGCTCGTGTTGACGCGGAAGTTTTCTGAAAGCCGATACGCGACGGTGCGAAAAAGCGGGCCGCAGGGTAAACGCTAGCTCTTTTTTCCGCGGCCCGTCTTCGCTTGCAGCTCGTCGATCTTTTTCGAGGCTGCCGCTTTCGTCAGCTTTTCATCAAACTCTTCGCCAGCTTCGCGACAGAGGGTCTGCAAATACGAGCGTTGCGGTCCGGTCATCGGTTCATTGCCGGTGGACCAATCATCCGGATCTTTCTCCGGGTTCTGCGTCGGCGCTGGATCAGTTTGGTCTGCCATCACAGATTGATCGTCGTCGACCACGTTTCCGGCCTTATCGCCGCTGTCTCTCGCGCTTGCACAGGAAAGTTTCGCGTGGCATACAGCAATCCGCCGTCGGCAAGTTTACGACCGGACGCCCGCATGCCTGCAACCACACCCACCACTTATGACCCCGCGCTTGACGCGCAAGTCTTCTGGGTCAGGCATCGGATGGAGGTGGCAGTCGGTCTCATTGTCCTGCTCCTCGCGTTAAGCAGTTACGGAGGGTTCCGATTTTATCGCGACCGCCGGAACGCGGCGGCGGCAGTCTCGCTCTCCGGCGCAAAATCGGAACAGGAATTACGCAAGATCACAGACGAGTACGGAAACACACCGGCTGGTGCTGCCGCTCAGCTCCTGCTCGCCGAAAAGCAGCAAGGCGAGAAGAAGTATGCCGATGCCAACGCAACGCTCCAGCGCTTCGTCGACCAGCATCCCAAGCATGAGCTCGTCACGACCGCGCGTATGGCGATGGCAGCCAATCTGGAGTCGCTCGGGAAAGAGGACGAAGCTCTCGCAAACTATCAGCGCCTCGTGGCCAACTACCCGCTAAGTTACAACGCGCCTCTCGCGCTGCTTTCGCAGGTGCATCTGCTGAAAGCGAAAAACAAGATCGAAGATGCGCGTCACGTCTGTGAGACAATCATGACGCAGCACCGCGACAGCTTTCTGGCGCAGGAAGCCTCGCGTCAATTGCGAACTCTGCGCCCGCCAAATGGCGCCTCGTCCGCGGACAGGATGCCGGCCAGTATTGGGCCGCCGCCTGCTGGCACTCCACCGTCACGGCCCTAATCGACTGCCAGGGACTGGGCGAGTCGTTGAGAAAACTGATCCCGCGGGCGTCGGTTAGCGAAGATGAAGCTATTAGCGCTTCGAGAATTGGAAGCGTTTCCGCGCGCCGGGTTGTCCCGATTTCTTGCGTTCCTTCATGCGCGGGTCGCGTCGCAGCAACCCCTCTGCCTTCAAAGTGCCGCGCAAATTTGCGTCGACTTGCAGGAGCGCGCGCGCAATCGCAAGACGAGCTGCGCCAGCCTGTCCGGTCGCGCCACCGCCCGTGGTGTTAATCGAAACGTCGTAGGAATTCGTTAGCTTTACGACCTGGAGCGGCTGCAACACGGTGTTCTGCAGCGGCACCGTCGGGAAGTATTCCTCGAAGCTCTTGCCGTTCGCGTCGATCTTGCCGTTGCCAGCAGTCAGGCGAATGCGGGCGACGGAAGTCTTCCGGCGACCTGTGGCGATAAATTCCTCAGTGTTGGCCATGTGAAATTGTTCAAGGAAGCGAAACGGTCGCCGGCTGTTGCGAGGTGTGCGGATGCAACCCGCCTTTATAAACTTTCAGCTTCCGATAAACCGAACGCCCAAGCTTGTTGTGCGGGATCATGCCGCGGACCGCGCGTTCCACCAGCAACTCCGGGTGACGAGCCCGTCGCGCGCGTGCCGTCTCGGACTTATGACCGCCGACAAATCCTGAAAAGCTCATATAGGTCTTTTGCTCTTCTTTCTTGCCGGTGAGTCGCACCTTCTCGGCGTTGATCACGACCACGAAGTCGCCGGTGTCAACGTGCGGCGTGTAAATTACCTTCTCTTTCCCGCGGAGGAGATTCGCGGCTTTAACTGCCACGCGGCCGAGGATCTGATCTTTCGCGTCAATGATCCACCACTTGCGCGGGACCTCGTTGGCTTTGGCGGAAAAAGTCTTCATGGGCCCGTGAAAGGGCACGGAAATTACGGGGGAGTTCACGGGGTGTCAACTGGGTTGTTGGAAGGCCGCGAATGAACGCGCGCACATAGGTGTTGGAACAGTCATAAACCCCAGAACGCGGCGATTGGTCCGCAAACTTCGAGCGTGCGCGATATCTGATTTCGCGGGACAGTTTCTTTCCTACAGCGCCCGAGGAAAACTTCCCGCGCAATTTCTAGTCGTCGCCCGTGGGCGTCGTCGGGTCACGCTCTGCCCGCACTTTTTCTAAAATCGGCTGGACCGAGGGATCCGCTTTTATCAGTGCCGGCCGTATGACTTTGCGGAAATCTCGGCGCGCTTGGTGCAATCGATCGCGGACCGTGCGCACTTCCGGATCGACGATCGCCTTGGCCAGCGCCGCTTTCAGCTTGACCCGCTCATCCTCCGATAAGCTATCCAATCGCTGACTGGCTTCCCTCCGGACATTCGTGCCACTACGGTTGTGCGGACCTTCCGCAACCGGACTCGACGCGAACGGAACTGCGGGTGTGCTGGCGCTAGAGCTGGGGCTTGGGGTTCCCCGTGGGGCCTCACCTAAATTTGGGCTTTGCGCCGGTCTCAGATCCGGTCTGGATCGGCCGGAATCGTCCTCCCTCCTCTCCCTTGCGCCGTCGGCGTGTTTATGGGTGTTTCCGTGGTTCGCTTCTCCCGGTCGATCAGGGGGCGTTTTCTGTTTGCGAGGGCTCTTCTTGGGACGGGGCGTTGGCGACACGTTTGTGTCTCGCCGCTGGAAGTCCCCAGGTCCACGGTCCGTAGGGGGCTGAGCTAAGGGGACCCCGGGTTTGAACTGCGAGCCCGAGTCAGGCCGATCATGACCATGCGCCAGACCGCCGGCCGCAAGACCTGGGATCGCCGCACCGCCCCGGTGTCCCTTTCCTGATGCCGCGGGGAGATACGACGCGGACGCGACCCAACAGGCGGCCGATATCGCGAGTGTGATTGCCATACCTGATTTCATCTGTATTCCTCGAACTCTCTCGCTCATTCCCTTGTGATTGAGTACTGCAACGAACTCGAAGCGAAAATCGAAAACTCTTCGCTTCGAAGGTCCTACGATACAACCGCCCAAGGGCAAGAAAGTTGCACTTTCGGGCCACAAATGCCCGCTCGCCATTTCAACCTCACAAGCTTAGTTGTTGCGCCCTTTATGCTCGATCCCACGCCGCAGGCGACAAAGACAGCCATCGCCCCTCGGCGCAAGGAAGATTTTCCGGAATGGTATCAACAAGTCATCCGTGCGGCCGAGCTGGCCGAGCCTTCCGATGTCCGCGGCTGCATGGTGATCCGTCCGTGGGGCTACGGAATTTGGGAGAACATGCAACGCCAGCTGGACCGCATGTTCAAAGCGACCGGGCACCGCAATGCGTACTTCCCACTCTTCATTCCGCTGAGCTATTTTGAGAAGGAGGCGGCGCACGTGGAAGGATTCGCGAAGGAATGCGCCGTCGTCACGCATTCCCGTCTGGAGGTAAACGCCGAGGGCAGAATGGTCCCGGCCAGTCCGTTGACGGAGCCACTGGTCGTTAGGCCGACGAGCGAAACAATCATCGGCGCGAGCTATGCGAAATGGGTCCAATCCTACCGCGACCTGCCGATTCTGATCAATCAGTGGGCGAATGTTGTGCGCTGGGAAATGCGGCCGCGCGTTTTTTTACGCACAACCGAATTCCTCTGGCAGGAAGGTCACACTGTGCACGAGACCGAAGCAGAGGCGCGCGCCGAGACGAAACAGATGCTCGACGTTTATGAGACTTTCGTGCGGGACCATCTTGCGATTCCCGTTTTCAGCGGCGAAAAATCCGAGAGTGAACGCTTCCCCGGCGCGGTGCAGACGCTTTGCATCGAGGCAATGGTGCAGGATCGGAAAGCAATCCAGGCCGGCACGTCGCATTTTCTCGGGCAGAATTTTGCGCGCGCGAGCGGCATTCAATTTCAATCGCGCGATGGACAACAGGAATTGGCTTGGACGACAAGTTGGGGGATGAGCACGCGGCTGATCGGGACCCTGATCATGGCGCACGCCGATGACGATGGGATGATACTGCCGCCGCGCGTCGCGCCCACGCAGATCGTAATCGTTCCGATTACGCCGAAAGAAGAGACGCGGCCTGCCGTTTTCGCGGCGGCAGACGAACTGGCGGCGGGGCTCCGCACCCTGTCGTATCAGGGCGCGCCGCTTGAAGTCGAAGTAGATCGTCGTGATCTCGGCGGCGGCGTGAAGAATTGGGAGTGGATCAAGAAAGGCGTGCCGTTGCGTGTGGAACTCGGCCCGCGCGACCTCGAGTCTGGCAATGTGGCGGTCAGCCGGCGCGATCAGCCGGTGAAAACGAAGCAATTTTTACCGCGCCCGGAATTGATCGAGCGCGCGGTCGAGTTATTGGATTCCATTCAGCAAAACCTGTTCGATCGGGCTCTTCAGTTCCGCGAAGCGAATACGCGCGTCATCGATTCACGCGAAGAATTCTACAATTTTTTTACGCCACAGGACGCTGGCAAGCCGGAGATCCACGGCGGGTTTGCGCTGGCACACTGGAATGGTTCACGCGCTGTCGAAGAACAGATCAAGAACGACTTGAAGGTCACGATCCGCTGTATTCCCTTCGACGATCCCGGCAATCCAGTCGCGTCCGGCGCGTGCATCTTTACCGGAGAACCGAGTCCGCGCCGCGTCGTGTGGGCGAAGTCTTACTGACCGCTGGAGCCCAGGATCGGCGAGTTACGGCGGGTTGGTGCGCGAACGCGATGTAGCGGATGCTCAATCCGAGATCGGCATTCCCTCGAAGTGTGGAACCTTGTTTGACGCACGCGACTCCACCCGTTTATTCACCCATGGCCACTGACCTGAAACTTTACAGCCGCGAATGGTGCTCGTGGTGTATGGATGCAAAAGAATATCTGGAGGAACGCGGCTACCAATTCCACGTGGTCGATGTGGGCCAGAATCGCGACGCGTACAAGGAAATGACCGAACTCTCGGATCAAACTTATGTGCCGGTGCTCGCGGCCGGTGATGAAGTGCTGGCGAATTTCGATACCGATCAGCTGGAGAAGTTTCTCAGCGAGCACCGCATCACTCCTTAATGCTGTTTGGTCTCTTTCTTACGCTCGGCGTTGCTGTCCTCAGCGTCGCGTTGCGGAGCTATCAGACGCCCTTTACACAGAAAGCCGGGGCGGTTGGGATCCTCGCCTCTTCGTTTCTCGCGGTCTACTTTGCGACTGGGAGCTGGATTTGGGGATCGATCGCGGCACTGAGCTGGTTGTTCCTGCCGTGGCTGGAAATTCTCACCCGCATTCGCGCCCTTCGTTTGCCGAAAGAAAAAGCGCTGCGGCCCAAGAGCCCGCCGTCGATCGACGTTTTCCCGACGCTGAACGAGATTACGCGCGAGATCGAGAACGAAGGCTTCGCCCATATCAACGACGCAGGCTGGGACTGGGAAGATTACCGG
>JACCXL010000108.1 GCA_013697015.1 Chthoniobacterales bacterium
CAAAATCAGGTGCCCGTGACTACCACAACTACAACTACCGCCGAGGGCGCAGGGCAGATTTATCCTCACGGGCAAGTGCCGGATGCAGCCAGCGCCCATGCACAGCCCGCGCAGCAAAGTCCCGGCCATTAGACCACGCACGATCCCTTTCGGAAGAGCACGCCCATTTTTCCGACAGTTTCTGAATGCGAGTCTTGCCTGCCTCGCATTCTTCTCGGCGCGAGCGGAGCCGCCCTTCCCGATTGCTCCCGGAACGATCTGGCAATACGAAATCGAGGAGATCGACGCCGCGGGGAAAATCGCGGACGCCGGGATCCGAAGTTTGGTGATCCAGCGAATCGCTAGCAGCGAACAATTCGCAGGCCAAGACGTGCTCCGACTGGAGACGTTCGCGGGCGGGCCGCCACTGATTGAGCTCGTGAGCGCCACCGAGACAGGGATCGTGCGCGTCGCGCGCATCGCTCGGAGCGGCCGCTTCAAGCAAGTCGATCCTCCACAGCCGATTGTGCTTTTCCCGCTGGTTCGCGGCGCGGAATGGGACACGACGAGCGACGTTGGGGACGCCGGAACGCGCCGCCGTGTTCGCGTCACAGCGGAAGAGGAGGTTGTAGTACCCGCCGGCACGTTCCACGCTTTTCGCCTCGAGAGCGAAGAATCGAAGACTGTCCACACCAGCCGTTGGTTTGTTTTAGGAGTGGGGTTCGTCCAGGAGGTGCGCGCGACACTAACGGCGAACGGTCGTGAACTACGCCGCGTCGAAATGCGTCTGAAAGCGCTTCCGGCCGGCGTTATCCCGCTCGCAGTTCCAACACCGACACCAACTCCAACTCCAACTCCAACATCAACACCCACGTCGACACCGACCTCAACGCCCACACCAACTTCCACTCCCACACCGGTTCTGACCGTCGCGCCGGAATTGTTAGGGAAACTTTCCGAGGAAATCTCGGATGAAGCATCCGGGTCGTCGAAGGACGAAATTACAGCGAGCGCCGAAAAGATTTTCGCACGCTGGCGCGGACGCAACCTCGGTGAACGCGCCAAGGTGCGAGTTACGTGGATCGCCGAAAACGTCGGCGACGTCGCGCCACCGAACTACGAAATTGACGATGCTTCTACCATTGCCAGCGGCGACGCCCGGGGAGTATTTACGCTGGCCCGCCCAGCAGACGGTTGGACTCCGGGCGCCTACCGAGTCGACTTTTATTTGGATGATCGCCTTGCTGCGACCGTGCGTTTGAAAATCAAGCCGCACGAAGCTGAGACGCGGATCCCCTAGAGCAGGGGAAGCTGCGCCTCTGCGGGCATGCTTTCGGCAAAGCGAACCCCGACGCCCATCAAACGAACGCTTTTTCCCGTGCGCGCAAATGCCTCGGTCAGCAGTGCGTGGAAACTGTCCAGGGAGACCTCGAGTCCCGCACGCTCCACAGTCGTGCGGGTGAAGTCTGCAAACTTCAACTTAACGAAGATACCGGTTACTTTTCGCGCCGCCGCTTTCTGCGCCAGCTCGGCTGCCAGTTCGGTGAAGATCTCCTCGAGCTTTCCTTCGCATTGCTCGAGCGTTTCGAGATTGATCGAGAACGTCTCCTCGTTACTGAGCGACTTGCGCTCCCGATGCGGCTCGACCTGCCGTTCGTCCACGCCGCGACAGAGATCGTAAAGTTCATGGCCAAATTTTCCGAACTGCTCTTGCACTTCGGCGCGCGAAAACCGGCGCAATTCCCCGCAAGTGGAGATGCCAAGACGTTCCATCTTTCGTTCCGTGACAGCGCCAATCCCCCAGATTTTCCGCACCGGCAGCGGCGCCATGAATTCCGCGACCTCGCCGGGCTTTACCTCGAACTGACCATTCGGTTTCCGCAGATCGCTCGCAATCTTCGCGACCAACTTATTCGGCCCAATCCCCGCGGACGCGGTCAGTCGAGTTTTTCTAAAAATGAGGTCGCGAATTACCTGGGCCAGGGGGGCGGGCGCACCCGGATGCGCCGTGACATCGAGATAAGCTTCGTCCAGGGATAACGGCTCCACGAGCGCTGTGAACCGGCGCATAATTTCGCGGATAACCCCCGACTCGCGCCGATAGACGTCAAAGCGCGTCGGGACGACGATTAACTGCGGACAACGCTGCAAAGCCATGAACGTAGGCATGGCGGAACGTACGCCGAAGGCACGGGCTTCGTAGGTGCACGTGGTCAGCACGCCGCGCCGATCGCGCGCTCCTCCCACACCGACTGGTTTGCCGCGCAGAGCCGGACGGTCGCGGACCTCGATCGCCGCGTAGAAACAATCCATATCGAGGTGAATGATGGCGCGTGATTCTCCGGACACGCTTCATGTTCAACTCGGCGAAGAGATCACGCCAGCGGTCCGCGGCTCAGCTTTCTTGAAACCTTCCACGTTCCCCGGCGCAGACGGCACTGCGGATTGTGAAAGCCGAGCGCCGCAGCGCTCAGGATTTTTTTACGCTCCGCGCGATCGCGGCGATTTCTTCCTCGTGCTTCTTCTCGCCCTCTGGAGAAGCCCAACAGATAAAAAGCACGGCTTTCTCCGGGTTCACATTCAGCACCATCAGCTGAATTTTAGCCGGTCCTTCCTCATCTTTTCCATTCCACGAAACCAGCACGCGATCCTTCTGGCTGTCGTCGATCCTGGCAGGTTTGTCGTCCAGCGTGACACCCTTTTTCTTCAGATACCGGGCCGCTTCTTCCATCGCTTTCTCGCCTTTGGCATCAATCACCTGCACTGCGATGTAGACCTCACCGTCATCGGATC
>JACCXL010000314.1 GCA_013697015.1 Chthoniobacterales bacterium
GAGGGACTCGGCGCCTTCTTTCAACCCGTGCACACGATGACCGGCATCATTGCACAGGAGATGGGCGAAGTGGTGCGCGGCAGCATTCATTACCGCGCCCTTTTCATGGTCGGTCTCGTGCTCTTCGGGCTGACTTTGCTCATCAATCTGGCGGCGCAAAAAATCACAAAACGTTACCGAATGAGCATCGGCTGAAATGGGATTGCCCACTTCGAAAGGCAGGCGGCGGCTCTCGGAGCGCATCGCGTTTTGGATGTTTCGGCTGGCGACTTATTTTGTCCTCGCTTGCGCGACCTACGTGTTTCTCGACATCGGAATCAAGGGAAGCCGGACCGTCTTCACCCGGCTTCCGCCATTTGTTAACGTCGAGTTCCTCACCGGGTCGCCCGAAACGCTCTACGTTTTTGCGTGGGATGGGAAGAAGGTCACAATGGGCGATCGCGAGTTCCGCGCGTGGCGCGCGACCCATCAGGTGAACGACGCGGACGTGACGAGCGTCGCCTACTCGGCTGGCGGGATTCTACCCTGTATCGTGGGAACCGGACTGCTCGTGATCGGATCCATGGCGCTCGCGTTGTTCATCGGGATCAGCAGCGCGATTTATCTGAGCGAATACAGCCGGAACGGGCGCATCGTGCGTCTGGTTCGCATCGCGATATTGAATCTCGCCGGAGTTCCTTCAATCGTGTTCGGCCTCTTCGGCTTCGGCTTGTTCGTCATTTTCTTCGGCTGGAACGTTTCGTTGCTGGCCGGGTGGTGCACACTCGGTCTGATGGTGCTGCCCGCGATCATCACGGCGAGTGAAGAATCTTTGCGCGCCGTTCCCCAGGGATTGCGCGAAGGGTCGCTCGCGCTCGGCGCCAGCCGCTGGCAAACCATTCGCAAAAACGTTCTGCCCTACGCACTGCCCGGCATTCTCACCTCCTCGATTCTCGGCATCGCACGCGTCGCCGGCGAAACCGCTCCGATCATGTTCACCGCCGCCTACGCGGTTCGTGACACGATGCCATGGCATGTCGGACGCTGGACCGATTTCTTTTTCCAAGGCGTGATGGCGCTCCCATACCACATCTACGTCGTCAGCTCGAAAATCCCGCAAAATGAATACACCGCGCGCGTCCAATACGGCTCGGCCTTCGTTTTCCTGATCCTAGTCATGATGATCGCGCTGGCCTCCATTGTGCTTCGAAATCGCGTTCGCGCGCGCCTGCAATGGTAACCGAAATGCCGGAAATCGTGATGCCCGCATCAACCAGACTGCAAATACCAACCGATGCGGAAGATTCGCCGACGGCGATCCGGGTGGTCAGCGTGGATTTTGCGTACGACGAACATCACGTGCTGCACGGCATCGATCTCGACGTCCCGGCCAAAAGCGTGACTGCTTTGATCGGTCCATCCGGCTGCGGAAAGACGACGCTGCTTCGTTGCATCAACCGGATGAATGACCTCATCGACGGCGCACGCATTACGTCGGGGTCAATCTGGTTGGGCGATGCCGACATCAATGCGCCGGAAATAGACGTAGTCGATTTGCGTCGCCGCGTCGGAATGGTCTTTCAGAAATCGAATCCATTTCCGAAATCAATCTACGACAATATCGCGTATGGATTGCGCGTCGCGGGGGTAACGAAACGATCGTCGATCAATGAATCAGTCGAGCGAAGTTTACGCGCCGCTGCGCTCTGGGACGAGGTGAAGGACCGGCTCGATCGCAGCGCGCTCGGACTTTCCGGCGGACAGCAACAGCGCCTCTGCATCGCTCGCGCCCTCGCGGTGCAACCCGACGTAATCTTGATGGATGAACCCTGTTCGGCGCTCGACCCGATCGCGACCGCGCGCATCGAGGAACTGATTCAGCAATTGAAACGCGAATACACAATCGTGATCGTCACCCACAACATGCAGCAGGCCGGACGCTGCTCCGATCAGACGGGCTTCTTTTATCTGGGCCGCTTAATTGAATATGGGGCGACGTCGAAAATATTCTCTAATCCTTCCCAGCGGCAGACCGAGGATTACATTACCGGTCGCTTCGGTTGATCATGATGGAACCGGCTCGACATATCCTCGCGAATTTCGACGAAGCCTTGCGCGCTCTGCGCAACAGCGTGCTGATGATGAGCGGCCTGACCGAACGCAACCTGAACAATGCGATGCAGGGATTATTTGAGCGGGATGATGAACGCTGCGCCCTGGCGATCGCGGACGACGAGGAAGTGGACCAGCTCGAAAAGCAAATCGACCGCGACGGAGTGGACGTGCTTTTACGCTACCAGCCGGTGGCGTCTGATCTGCGTCGCGTCGTTTCAGCGATCAAGCTGAACTCTAATCTCGAGCGAGTCGCCGATCAGGCGGTCAGCATCGGCCGCCGTGTGCGGAAGTTGAACCGCCATCCCGCGCTCGCGGAAGTGAAATTGATCACCCCGATGCACGTGCACGCGCTGGCCATGCTGCGCGAGAGCATTGATGCCTACGCGCGCGAGGATGTGGAACTCGCACGCACCTTGAAGGGACGCGACAAGGCGCTCGATGAACTGAACGCCAGCGTCGGCCGGGAATTGACGGAAAAAATGGCGCACGATCCGCAGCGGTTGCGCGGTTATCTTAACCTCATGTTCATCGCCCGGTGTCTCGAGCGGGTGGGGGATCATGCCACGAACATCGCGGAAGACGCGGTTTACGCGGTCGCAGCCGAAGATATCCGCCACCAGCATGGCTGACGGCGCGGCGAGGCTGTATCACCCGCGTCGGTTGTACTCGTGACTCGTTAGGCTGGCGTACTCATCAGGTGTGTCGATATCGACGGCGCCGCCTTCAAATTCGATGTTGGCCACGTCGTCAGGGTGAGATTGAAGGAGCGATTTCGCGCCGGACTCGTCGTCCAGCGAGCAAAGTGCGCCGAACCAGGAGGCGCCGAAGAACGCCGGGATGCCGAGAGTGCCGGCGTAGTGAGAGGCCACGATTGTCTTGCCTGATCTTTCACGTTCACCGATCAGACGCGAGATGACCCCTGCATCGACGTGAGGTTGATCGCACGCGAGCAGGATCGCGCCTTCCAGAGAGGAAGCGTCACTCACGAGATATTTGATGCCACAGCGTATGGATGTGCCGATCCCGCGTTCCCATTCACGGTTATGAACAAGGTGCGCTCCCGTCCCGGCAAGCTCCGCGCCAGCCCGCTCCCATTCTTGGCCCACCACCGCTGCGATGGGAGCGCAACCTCCTTCCTGCGCGGCTACGACCACGCGTCGGAGGAGCGCTTGGCCATCGAAAACGAGAAATTGTTTGG
>JACCXL010000169.1 GCA_013697015.1 Chthoniobacterales bacterium
CCGGCGCAAGCGCGGGGCCCCGAATGGAGAGCGTATCACGATTTTGCGATCAAAAATGTGAACCGAAGCGCGTCCGAATTTCGCGTCGCGGCGCGGCAAGCGGCGTCACGTGGCAAAAACGCGCCGATGCTTGAAGATCTCGGACGGATGGAAGCGGGCGATCGTAATCTGGCTTCAGCGACGAATTATTTCCAGGAGGCGCGCACCATATATTCCAAACGTGACGATATTTTGCGGGTGGTGCTGGCGGAAGCTGACGCATGGATCAGGCAGGGCAAACCGAAGCGGGCGCTCGAGCTGGTTCGGAGTGTGGCGCGGATCGTTTCCGATTCGCCAGCCCTGCCTTTGCTGAAGAAGATCGAGCAGGAGGCGAGTTCCGGTGGGCCTGCCCATCCGGCACCGGCGCACCCCTAGCTAGCGAATTATACCGCGTGCGCTGTTCTCGATGAACTCGAGAATCTGGATGATCTCCGCATTCGCTGGCAATTCGCTCCGCATCGCTTCGACAGCCTGCCGCGTATTGTATTTCGAGCGATAAATCAGGCGGAACGCTTCCTTGATCAAACGGACGGTTTCGGGCGTGAAGCCATTCCGCTCCAGGCCGACCAGGTTGATCCCGCGCACCTTGGCCGGATTTCCATCCGCGATCATGAACGGAGGCACATCCTGCACGATTTTCGAGCAGCCGCCGGTGATGGCGAAGCGTCCGATCCGGCAGAATTGATGGACCGCAGTCAGGCCGCCCATGACTGCATGATCGCCGACCTGCACATGCCCGGCGAGCGTTCCGTTGTTCGAAAAAACAACGGCGTCTCCGACCTCGCAATCGTGCCCGATATGGCTGTAGGCCAGGAAATTCCCGCAGTTCCCGATCTGCGTTTTGCCAGCCGCGGTCGTGCTGCGATTCACCGTCACGAATTCGCGAAAGCTGTTCTCGTCACCGATCTCGAGATAAGTCGGTTCGCCCGCGTATTTAAGATCCTGCGTCTGCTGTCCGATCGAGCTGTAAGCGTAAAACTTGTTCCGCGCACCGGCGCGTAGTGGTCCGCAAAGCGTGACATGATTTTGGAGCCAGCATTCTGGCCCGAGCACGACCTCCGCTGCGATGACGCAATACGGTCCGATCACGCTGCCTGCGCCGATCTCCGCCTGCGGATCCACGACCGCCGTCGGATGAATCCGCACGCCGGTCATTTATCGAGGAACGTGAACATCAGCTCGCCCTCGGAGACGACGGCTTCGTTCACAGCACAATAACATTTCGCTTTGGCGAGACGATTGCTGCGAGCTTTTGTCAACTCGGCGTGGATGAAAAGCGTATCTCCAGGCATGACTGGCTTCCGGAATTTCACGCTGTCCGCGCTGATGAAATATCCCAGCCGGCTCGCGCTCTTCGTCAGCTTCATCATCAGGATGCTCGCGACCTGCGCCATCGCCTCTAACTGTAGAACTCCGGGCATCACCGGGTGAGCCGGGAAGTGACCGGCGAAGAATGGCTCGTTAATGCTGACGGATTTCACTCCGATGATCTTCTTTTCGCCTTCGAATCCGACGATTCGATCGACCATCAGGAAAGGATAACGGTGCGGCAGGATCGCCATGATCTGATTGATGTCGAGCCCGCCTTCGCCGGCTGGAAAAGCGCGTCGCGGCAGAGCCGGCATGGTCTTGGCATATTCACGCTGGAAGGCGCGCGCCAGCTCCGTGTTTGACCCGTGCCCGGGCTTGACCGCTACGACGTGGCCACGAATTCGCTGACCGAAAAGCGCGAGATCTCCGATGATATCGAGAATCTTGTGCCGCACGAACTCATCGGGAAACCGGAGGGGCTCTTTGCTCAGGACCGCGTCGCCGCGCACGACGATCGCATTTTCCAGGCTGCCGCCTTTGATCAAATTCTTTTCCATTAACGGCTGCACGTCTTCGTAGAAAACGAAGGTGCGGGCGGCCGCGATTTCGCGCTCGTAAATCGCCGGTGTGATCTCCGTGCTGAAGAACTGCGCGAAGCGCCCGTTCGGACCGACCTGCGTGCAGGAGATGCGAAACTTTTCGTCCGGCAAGACAACGAGCAGCGAACCCGAGTTGGTCTCGACATGAATCGGTTCGCGCACCTCAAAGATACGCCGCGGCGCTTCTTGCGGCATGACACCGGCCTTCTTGATCAGCTCCACGTAGGGAACGGCGCTGCCGTCACCGATCGGAGGCTCGTTCGCGTCCATCTCCACGATCGCATTATCAACGCCCATCGCGGCGAGCGCGGAGACCACATGCTCGACGGTGTGCACGCGGACGGAACCCTCCCCGATCGTCGTGGCGCGCTCGACCATTTTCAGGTTATCAATCAGGGCGCTGATGGTCGGTTCATCCTGCAGATCCTTGCGTCTGAATTTGAGGCCATGATCGACCGGCGCCGGGTGCAACTTCAGCGTCACCTTCTCGCCCGTATGCAGCGAGGTTCCGCTCAAGGCGGCCGATTTGCCTAACGTCTGCTGCAGTTCCGGCGAAGACATGACCGCGTAACTAACAAAGATTCGCCGCCGTGACTAGGGGCGCATTCGACGCGGCTCGTTCGTGACCCCGCTGCCGCAGCTACGACGCTTCGTCCAAATGACACCAATCGACGCCGACCCGCTGGCGTTGCGCAAAACGATCGTGAAAGAAAAGCTCCTTGGTTCTGCAACCATGTTCATGCACCAGGCGCGTTACCTTCACGTCGAAACAGCAGTATTCCGCGATCTCCAGCACACGGCCTTCGCGCCACCAGCGGATGGCATCCAGCCCAGCCGCCGTTTTTTGCACACCGAGAGTGGCGTGCGCGATGGCATCGAGGCCAAGGCGATGACCAAGGCGCTGCTCCATGTCGACCATCAGGTCCGCGGTGGGCAATTCAGCCGCGAGATCAAGGATCGTGTAGCCCATCAGGACGTGATAATCGAAGTTCAGGACGTTGAAGCCGACGACGAGATCGGCGCGCCGCAACCGATCGACCAATTGATTGACGCGCGCTTCAGCGAAAACTTCGTAGCGGCCAGTCGTCGTGCTGAAAATTACGCCGACGGACATCCGCATATCGCCTTTCCGGTCCCAACCGCCGGCATCATTGGCGGTTCGCTGTGTCTCGAGATCGAAGTAGACGATGTCGCGCGGCATTCTCGCTTATCTGAGCCGCGCGCGATCTCTATTTCAATTCAAATTCACCGCAATCGAAAGCCATCATCTTCTCGACCCCGGTAATGTGATATTGCTCGACCGAATCGCCGTCGTCTTCAATCAGATCGAGAGAGCGATCGGGACGTTGCGTAAGCGATACGCGCATGAGTCCGGGCGCTTCGTCCACCGTATAAAGCGGCAGCCCATCGGTGGCGGCGAGGAAACTGGCGTCCTCATCCAGGCCCGCGGTCACCCCGATCGTGGACCGCACATCGCCGTTCAGCGGATTCGCGACCAGCTTTACTTTTACTTTTTCGCCACTGATGAGCTTGTCGGGCGGCGCCTCCTCAGGATCTCCGATGTTCAGGTCCCCGACAACGAAGCCGCGTGCACTATAGGTGCCAGCGGCAGCCGCTTCGCCGGCGTCGTCCTTCCCGTCCCAGCTTGTGCGCAGCGCATCCTGGCCGGCCGTGAAGTCGTCGATCTCCGCTTCCCGGTGCAAAACGCGCACGAGTTTTCCTTTTTTATCGTAGATCCCGAGGCTGATCGTCCCTTCCATTGGGGGAGGCAGAAAGCTGATCTTCACGGCGCGCACCGGCACGTCAGACGCAGGTTGCTCCGCTGTGCCTCCGCGTGGGAACGAAACTGCGCTGAGTGCAAGCAACAACGGGATAAGGAAAGGTTTCATGAGCAATCGTTTCCCACGTAATAGCGCCAGTTCACGTCTGGAAACAAGTTATCGCGCAGTTCGCATTCGCTCAGGAAGTTTTCCTCAATCCGATGGTCCACGAGCTGATGATAGAGTTTGTTGAAACGCAAAATGTGATCGGTGGTGCGCTGCGTCGCGTACAGCCTGGCCGTGCCGGTTTTCATCAGGAACGCCCAATCGCTCGACTGCATGAGCAGAAGTTCGCGCACCAGTTGCCGCAGCGTCCGCTCCACCAGGGCGGAAGCGTCGGCCGCGTGAGCGCTGGCCATCTCAACCATCCGGCGCGCGGCAGCGTGGAGATGAGGGTAAATCCAAGAATTGCTTTGATCGAGCCAGACAGCGAGGTGGCCGTTCTCTCCCCAAGTTGAGGCAGCGGGCGAAATAATCTGCTGGCTCGGATTATTCTCAAGATACTCGCTCGGCGTGGTCAGCGCAAAATCGCGTTGATCGCACGCTGCTTTGCGAATGAACATTTCGAGAAAGTGCGGGCCTTCAAACCACCAGTGTCCGAAGAGTTCAGCGTCGAACGGTGTGACGACGATGGGCGGCCAGTGATATGTGCGCAGCTCATTTATCTGCTTTCGGCGCTCGGCCAGGAAATGCGATGCATGTTCGTCCGCCCGGCGGCGCGCGGCGGGGGGGTCGTACCATTCCTTGTCGGCGTCGCCTCCAGTAACGCGGCGGTACTTAAGACCGGTGAAGCGGCGCGCGTCCGCTTCATTTGTGCCTGGCCAAAGATGCGAGATCGGCAGCTCGAAACCGATGTCGTGATAAAATTCACGATAAAGCGGATCGCCCGGATATCCTTCCCGGGCGCTCCAAACCTGCCGGCTCGAAGCGCGATCACGCGCATAGGCGGCCGGACCAGCCGGGGTATAACAGGGTGCGTAAATTGCCTGGCGCGGCCGCGGGTTGCCAAAGAGAAGTCCATGCGCATCGAGCACGAACCAACGAAGGTTCGCCTCTCGCAGAATGCTCTCGAGACCGGGCGAGAACGCGCATTCCGGCAGCCAGAATCCGTTTGGTTCGGCTCCGAAGACTTCGCGGTAAATGTCGCAACCGATGAGCACCTGCGCGCGCGCGGCGGTGGGCGATTGCAACAGAAGTGGCAATAATCCATGCGTGGCGGCGGAAGCGATAATTTCGAGTGAGCCGCTTTCGCGCAACTGCCGGAAGACGGACAATAAATCGCTGCGCCATTCATCGACGAACCAGCGCCGGCATTCGCTGAACCGGTCGCGGTAAAAGAGCGAGAGTGCACGCAGCCCGGGATGATTCCGATTGCGTTCAAGCTCGCGTTCCGCCAGCTCGATGGTGCGCTCGAGATAGCCCACATAG
>JACCXL010000183.1 GCA_013697015.1 Chthoniobacterales bacterium
CGCTGGAGGATGCGGAGACCGGGGAGCAGATTGAAATCAATACTTCCGACCGGACGACGCGTGCGCGCTTCGCGGCCGTGGCGGAAGCTAATCGGATGCAATTAAATCGAACGCTCCGGCGCAACAACATAGATTCGATCTCGCTTCGCACGGGCGCGGATTATCTGCCCGCCCTGCGCTCGTTCTTTAAGCAACGGGAACGGCGCCTCGCGATCCGATGAAGCCACGGCTATGCGCCTCCTTTTGGTCGAAGAGCTTCACGACATTGCGCCACCGGTTGATTACTCGCTTATTCCGGCTTGGCTGATTTTCACCGGGAGTTGCGCTCTCCTCACGCTGCTCGGTCTCGGTGTTTGGTGGCTTCGTCGGCGATTGCGGAAGCCGGCGCCGACGGTGTCGCCACAGGTGCTGGCATTGGCGCAGCTGGACCAGGTCGCACGAGAGATCGGGCGCTTGAGCCCATACCAATTCAGTATCCAGGTTTCGGATGTTCTGCGCCGCTACGTGCAGGAACAGTTCCAGCTTCCCTCCACCCGGCAGACGTCGCTTGAGTTTCTCGGCGCCGTCGCAGGCAGCGCGACATTCACCCAAGACGACAAGTCGCTTCTGAAGGACTTCCTCGACCGGTGCGACTTAATAAAGTTCGCGCGCTACGACGCGACAAAGGCAGACAGTCGCGAACTGCTGGAGGAGGCGATGCGTTTCGTGAAAGGAGGCACGCATGCGATTGCCTGAAGCATTCTCGCCGGACTGGGGCCTCTCTTTCGCACGGCCGTGGTTGCTCCTGCTCCTGCTCGCGGTGCCCTTGCTGGCGTATCTGCGAGGACAACGCGGGACAGCCGCCGCGCTCATTTTTTCTTCTACGCGAACGATCTCGAATCTGGGGCAGACAAGTGCAGCTCGCGCGGGGAAAATTTTGCGCAACCTCCTCTATTTGAGTCTGGCCCTCCTCATGGTCGCGCTCGCTCGGCCCCAACTCGGAAAGAGCCTCACGCAGGTGGAAGCCAGCGGCATCGACATCATGGTCGTACTCGATGTCTCCACGTCCATGTTGACAAAGGATTTCACGATCGGCGGAACGTCGGCCACGCGGATCGATGCCATTCGCGAAGTTACACGCAAGTTTATCGAAGGACGGCCCAATGATCGGATCGGCCTGATCGCATTCGCGGGTCGGCCTTATGTGGTGAGCCCAATGACGCTCGATCATGATTGGCTTCTGACGAATCTCGATCGTGTGCGGATCGGGCTCGTGGAGGATGGGACTGCGATTGGCTCCGCCCTGGCTTCGGCGGCGAACCGTCTCCAGGACAAGAAGGCGAAGAGCCGCGCGCTCGTCCTTCTGACGGATGGCGAAAATAATGCGGGTAAAGTTCCGCCGAACACCGCGGCCGAAGCACTGAAAGCGCTCGGCATTCACCTCTACGCGGTCGGAGCCGGCATCAACGGAATCGCGCCCTTTCCGGTCTTTAATCGGAACGGAAAACCGATGACGGATGTCCTTGGAAACGTTCTCTATCAGAACGCGGAGGTCCACTTTAACGAAGCCGGTCTAAAGGAAGTGGCGCAGATCGCGGGGGGACAATTTTTTCGGGCGACAGATATGAGCTCGCTCCAGCAGATCTACGGCGACATCGACAAGCTCGAGAAGTCGACGGTCTCGATAAAAAAGTATCAGCAATACCGCGATCTTTTTCCGGCTTGCATCATGGCCGGGGCAGGACTGCTGATCGCGGAGATGATCCTCGCGCAAACAATCTGGAAAAAGCTGCCATGATCCAGCACCCGCCGTCGTTCGGCGCAGATATCGATCATGAGTGCGCCGGATCGATCGCAGAACAAACTCAATCGCACCGTGGCCGAAGGGAACGGTCGAGATGATGACCTTCGGTGCGCCATCGTGGCTTTGGGCGTTGCTGGCGCTGCCCGCACTGGCTTTGCTTTTCTGGCGTGCCGAACGCCGGAGCAGCGAACGCCTGCGGCAGTTTGTGTCGCCGCGGCTGCTTCCGCAGCTGGCGGGAACGATCGACCGGTTTCGGCGCCTCGCGAAATTTCTTCTCCTGCTCGCCGCCGTCGCCCTCGCGATCGCAAGCCTCGCTCGACCGCAATGGGGTTACTCTTACGAAGAAGTGAAACGCAAAGGGCTTGATCTCATTTTTGCGGTCGATACCTCGCGCAGCATGCTTTCGAACGACATTCCCCCGAACCGGCTGCAACGCGTCAAACTCGCGGCGCAGGATTTGATGAATCTTCTCGAAGGGGATCGCGTTGGCCTGATCGCCTTTGCGGGCCGGGCGTTCCTGCAAGCGCCACTAACGATCGATTACAACGCGGCGGTCGAAGCAATCAACGATTTGGACACGAACACAATTCCGGAGGGCGGGACGAACATTTCCGACGCCATTACGCTCGCGCTGCAAACCTACGGCAAATCGGCGATCGGGAATCGCGCGCTCGTTATCTTCACCGACGGTGAAGAGTTGAGCGGAGATGCGGCGAAGACGGCGAAAACGGCAGCCGACCACGGTGTGCGCGTTTTCACGATCGGCGTAGGGACGCCCGAAGGCTCACTCATTCCGATTAACGGCGAAGGCGGCGGAACTGCATTTGTCAAAGACCGTAAGGGGCAGGTCGTGAAGTCGAAGCTCGATGAGAAGCGTCTCCGCGAGATAGCGCAGGCGACGGGTGGGTCATATTTTCTCCTTGGGAGTGGTCCGCGCACCATGCAGCAACTTTACACAGATGGGCTGCGCAAAATGCAGGCCGGCGAGATCGATGACCGTCCGAATCGCCGCCCGATTGAACGGTACGAGTGGCCATTAGGCGCCGCAATCCTGGCACTGGTCGCTTCTGTTTTGATGAAAGAGCGCAAGCGGGTGCCGCGCTCGGAACGGGCTGCGAGGAGGCAAAGCCCTTTGGCGGCGGCGGCGGCTTTGTTATTTCTCAGTCTCGCTCCGTTGCAAGCAGCCGCGCCGGGGATGGACGCGTATCGCGAGCAAAAATTTGAGGAATCACTTCGGCAATTTCAGCAAACATTACGCGATCATCCTGGAACGCAGGCGACGGAGAAGCTGCAGTTCGATACCGGGGCTGCAGCTTACAAATTGAAGGATTACGGTAAGGCGCTCGAATCATTCAGCCAGGCTCTGCTTTCGACGGATCGACCCCTTCAGGAATCGAGTCACTACAATCTCGGCAATACTCTTTACGAGCGCGGGGATGGACAGAAGGCGGATGACAAGAAAGAGACGGATTGGAACAACGCACTCCAGCATTACGATGAGGCGTTGAAGCTCAATCCCGGCAACAAGGAGGCGAAAGAAAATGCGGACCTCGTGAGGCGCAAGCTGGCCGAACTAAAACAAAAGCGCGAACAACAGCCCTCCCCGACCCCATCGCCTCGGGCGAAAAAAGATAAGGCGGAAAAACCCGACAAGTCAGATCAGAAAGATCAGAAGCAGTCGCAGAAAGATGGGGCGTCCGAGGACAAGCAGGAAAAGAAGGATCAATCGGGCGAGAAAAATCAGGAAAAGCCAGAAAAGGGGAACGACAAATCGAAATCGGAAGATCAACAGAATGACGGTGCGGGACAGAAAGGAGAGAAAGACGAATCCGGTGCAAACCCCTCGCCTGCCACGACGCCGGAGCCGTCGGCCGGCGCTTCGGAGTCGCCTTCTCCTTCTCCGGGCGGAAGCCCCGCCGAATCGAATTCTTCGCCGGGCGACCACGACGAAGAGTCTCCTTCTCCCGGCCCTGGTGAATCGGCTAGTCCATCGCCTCCTCCCGGTAACGGCACCGAGCAGAGCAACGACGGCAAGGCAGGCGCCACACCCACCCCACTCGGTTCAGCAAATAAAACTCTCTCCGGCGACGTGAAAGGCGCCGATGGCGAATCGGATCAAAAACCTGAAAAAGAGGCGCAGCTGGCAGCCGAAGCAGAAGCGAACCGACAAGGCCAGATGAGTCCGGAACAGGCGGAGCGTCTGGTGCGCTCAATGAAGGATGAAGAAGAGCGCGTGCAGCTCGATGAACGCAAGGCAGTGCGACGTGTCTATAACGACTGGTAGCCTCCTTTCCCGGCATGATTTCTTTCCACCGAGCATTCGGCCGCGGGCAGCGCACGCGTGAGGTTGCCGCGCTCGCGGCGCTTGCGATCTACGCCTTCGTTTCTGCGCAGCACGCAGCAGGCGCGGGGCCGGCGGTGACCGCAGTGCTCGATAACTCAGAAACTGCCGTTGGTCAGCCCGTCCACTTGGAAATCAAAGTTACAGGCGTGACTGGCGCCACACCGCCGGGCGAGATCACCGTGGATGGGCTCGATATTCGCTACAGCGGCCAGTCGCAATTGGTGGAAGGGCGCAATTTCCAATTCAGCTACAGTTTTGTTTACACCTACACAGTGATGCCACTCAGGGCGGGCACGTTTCAAATCCCGCCGCAATCCGTGCGCGCCGGCGGGAGAACCGCGCAAACGCCCGTGCTGATGCTCAACGTAGCCGATTCTGCGGGACGATCGTCACGGTCTAACCGGCGGTCGGAGCCGACAGATCCGAGCAAGATCGGATTCATCGAACTCATCCTGACGAAATCCACTGCCTACGTCGGTGAAATGATTCCCGCCGAAGTGCGAGTGGGTTTCAATGCGCGCGTGCCGGTGGAAAGCCTCGGCAGCGGCATCCAGATCGCAGGTCAGGGATTCACGACACAAAAATTTCCGGAGCCGCGACAGGGACTGGAAACGAGAAACGGCAAAAGCTATGCCGTTTGGACCTTCAAGACTGCGCTCGCGGCGGCGCGCCCGGGGAAGATTGAAATCGGGCCTGCCGAGATGACACCCGTAGTTCGTATTGCGCAGTCGAATCCCCGCCGACAGGCCCTTCCTAACGACCTGTTCGACATGGACGATCCGTTCTTTAACAGCTTTTTTAACGACCCGGCTTTTCAGCCGTCGGTGCGGCGCGAGATCACGCTGAAAAGTGAGGCCCAGACGATCGAGGTGAAGCCTTTGCCAGCTAATGCGCCCCGCGAGTTTTCGGGCGCGATCGGCAACTTCTCACTCCGAGCGGAGGCGAAACCGACAACAGCGCAAATTGGCGATCCGATCACAGTCACGACGACAGTGTCCGGTCGCGGAAATTTCGACCGCGTAGCCGCACCGGATTTCGAGGATGATCGCGGCTGGCATAAATATCCACCGAACGGGACCTTTAAGAAAGACGACGAGGTCGGGATTAGCGGCGTCAAGACTTTTGAGACCGTCCTGAGTGCGAATGAAAGTAAGGAGACCATCCCGCCGGTCACGTTTACATTTTTTGATCCGATCAAAGCCGCCTACCTCACGCTGCACAGCGAGGCGCTACCGGTGAGCGTGCAGGGCGGGGCGGCGCCCGCTGCTTCCGTCGCGGCAACGGTCACTCCACCGACGAGCACCCAAACTTTTCCTGCTGCAGCGAAGCAGAGCGAGATCCTGCTGCAGCTGGACAGCTCGGCACAGAACGTAACCACTTTCGCGCCAATTTATGCACGCCGCTCGTTCTGGTTGTTCCAGCTTATTCCGCTGCTCGGGCTGATCGCATTCGGTTGGTGGATCGTGCAACCCGCCCGCCGGGCAGATCGCCACGCGCAGCGAACAGCCGCCTTGCAGGAGGAATTTTCCGCCGTGCAACGGCGTTTGCAGCGAACCGATTCGCCGCCGGAGCAATATCTCGCGGAAGCCTCGCGTGCCGTGCAACTGAAGGCTGCTCTCCAGACCGGAATCGAACCTGCCGCTGTCGATGCGGCGGCGGCTGCGGCGGCCTTTCGCGTTGATGAAGCGACGAAAGTGCGCCTCGATCGATTGTTCCAACAACGCGACGAACTGCGCTACAGCGGGAATTCGAACGGCGCGTCGAGAATCACAGAAGAGACGCGGCACGAAGTCCGCACGTTGCTCGAAAGCCTGTGAGAGCATTTGTCGCAACATGCCGGGTGCTGTGCGTCTGCATCGCAATTCCGCTCGCCAGCGTGGTGCGTGCCGATGATCGACTCGCTGAATTTTCGGAGGGCAATGCGGCCTACGCGGAAGAGCACTTTGCTGAAG
>JACCXL010000191.1 GCA_013697015.1 Chthoniobacterales bacterium
CGAAGAGTTTGGGCGTGACCAGGTTGACGCGCTTGTCAGTGCACTGCGCGGAAAGAATTGTGGCGACGAGCAGTTGCAGCGGCGTCCGAAAATTCAGCTCGCAATGCGCGCCGGGATAAACCTCCGGTAACACTTCCACTAACTGCTCGACCCGCTGCCGGACAGTCATCGGCCGGCGACTTCGCGCTCCTTTTTTCGCACAGTGCGCACGACGCGCGTGGCGTATAACTGGCCTCTGCGCAGAACACGCCTCGCCCACGCGAACTCGCTGGCCAGGATGGCCAGCCCGATCGGAATCACCACAAACGCCGGTCCCGGTAGAACAACCAACGCCAGACCGATCAGCACAATAGTAGCGCCGATGACTGCGACGATAACCTTCCGGAAGCGCGGCATCGCATCGAGACCGAGCTTGTTCGTCAAAGATCGAAACCATTTGATCATGTGGATTCACTCCCTCTTCGAAGCCCCGCGTGCAACCGGGTTGACCCGCGGGGCCGGTCTAGTCGATCGCAAACGGCCCCAGCTTGACCTGCAGGGCAGGCGGAACGTGCGCCAGGATTACGGCCGAATCGCCTTCGTAATGCAGGTCCAAAACATGGCCGGTCCGATGCACTTCCGCGATCAGACTCGACTCGCTCACCGGCACGCGGAAGCGCGACCGCAGCCGCCACGACGCGAGCTGGTCTTGCAACGCCTGCACTAGCGTACTCACGCCTTCTCCGCTCCGCGCGGAGATCGCTACGCTCCCCCGAAAACGGTTCCGATAAGCGCTGATCAGTTCTGGATTCTCGACCGCATCGATTTTGTTGAAAACCATCAGCGTTTGTTTGTTGAAAGCGCCCAGTTCCTTCGTCACCGCGTTCACCGCCTCGATGTTATCGTCCACGCGAGCATGGCTCAAATCGACGACGTGGATAAGCAAATCTGCCTCCGTCACTTCCTCGAGCGTGGCTTTGAACGACTCGATCAAAGTGTGTGGGAGTTTACGGAGAAAACCGACCGTATCAGTCAGCAAAACCCGCTGTTTGTTGGGTAAAGTGAAGCTGCGCGTCGTCGGATCGAGCGTGGCGAAGAGTTTGTCCGCCGCGAGCACGTCCGCGCCCGTCAAGAGGTTGAGCAGGGTAGATTTGCCGGCGTTGGTATAACCGACGACCGACGCAACCGGCCACTGATGACGCTTCCGTCCCTCCCGCTGAATCGCGCGACTTTTGCGCACGCCTTCCAGTTCGCGCTCCAGCCGCGCGATCCGTTCCTGCACGCGTCGCCGATCGACTTCGAGCTGGGTCTCGCCTGGTCCGCGCGTTCCGATCCCGCCGGTTTGCCGGGAAAGGTGCGTCCACATCCGCGTCAGTCGCGGAAGCAAATATTGCAACTGCGCCAGCTCGATTTGCAGACGGCCTTCCCGGCTGCGCGCACGCTGCGCAAAAATGTCCAGAATGAGCTGCGTGCGATCGAGCACTTTGCGCGAAAGCAGATTCTCGAGATTTCGTCCCTGCGCGGGCGAAAGTTCATTGTCAAAAATAACGGAAGTAACCTGCCGCTCTGCAAAAGATTCTTTGATCAATTCGGCTTTGCCTTTGCCGATGTAGTAGGGCGCGGTCGGCTTTTGCAGCTTCTGCGTGACGGTATCAACCACAGTTGCGCCAGCCGAACTGGCCAATTCGCGTAACTCATCCAGCGAATCGCGCAGATCCCATTTGGAAACTCCATCCTGCTCGAGGCCAATCAGGATTGCCCGCTCCTGTTTTCGTTTCGGGCTAGTTTCGAACATCCCTGAGCGCGAAGGAGCGACAAGCTTCGCGCTTAATCCATTCGATGGCCTCGGAGAAGCCGTGGACCGATAAGTTCAGCACCGGAAAGCTAGTTTGATGACGAAACCAGGTCAATTGCCTTTTGGCGTAACGACGGGTCGCTTGTTGCATGGCGGCGATACATTCAGCCTCGGTGATTCGTCCGGCGATTAACTCCTGAATCGCAGCATAGCCAAGCGTGCGCGCCGCGGTCGCACCGACAGCGCCTACTTCAATCACCTCATGCACAACTCCCTCCGCAAACATGGTTGCAACGCGGCGATCGAGCCGTTCACTCAGTTCCGCGCGCTCGCGCAAGAGCAAGATTCCGTTCTCTCCGGCGGGAGGGTCTGGCCGGTCACGCTGCCGTGAAAAGGGCTTTCCCGTCAGGATGCAAACCTCGAGCGCACGCACGAGGCGGCGCCGATTCCGCGCATCAATCGTCTGCGCCAACGCCGGATCGAGGTTGCGCAGGCGCTCGTGCAACTGCTGCGTTGTGGAAGCTTCCAGCTCATCGCGAAGAACCGCGTCAGCTGAAGGGAGCGGCGAGAGACCTTCGACCAGGGCACGGATATAAAGTCCGCTGCCGCCGACCACAATTGCAGCGCGCCCGCGACCGTGGATCTCCGCAATCGCCGCCGTTGCCAGGCGACGAAACTTCTCCGCGTTCATCGATTCGGTCGGTTCGACGAGGTCGATTAAATGATGGCGCACTTTCTCTAAGGTGGCGGCGTCCGGCTGGGCCGTGAGAAGACCGAGCCCGCGGTAAAGCTGATAAGCGTCGGCGCTCACCACCTCCGCGTTGATCTGCTCGGCCACCGCGGCCGCGAGCTCGGATTTGCCCGTGCCCGTCGGACCAACGAGAAAAAAGACGCCCTTCACGGGTTTGCGCGAAAAAGAAACCGGGAGACCCGCGGCGTTGGCCACCTGATCTCCCGGTTTGTGCGAATCGATTGCTCGTTAGTCGCGCGTTTGGTGCTCGCTGGATTTCGCGCCGCTCACGACGAGCTTGCGGCCCAGAAACTCCTTGTCATGCAGTTCGCTGACAGCGCGCTGCGCCTCTTCAGTCGTTTGCATTTGCACAAAGGCGAAACCTTTCGAGCGCTGGTTGTGTTTGTAACTGACGACTTCGGCGTTCTGCACCTGGCCAACGCCGTTGAACAGCTCGAAAAGGTCGCTCTCGGTAGCGTCGAAGCTCAGATTCCCGACATAAAGTCGTGGCGTTGTGACTTCGACCGACTCGGGCTTGCGCGCGGGACGGACCGTATGGTTCGCCTGTGAGCCGTTGCGCACCGGCGCTACAGCGCGCGGCGACCGAGCTACCTCTTTAGTTGCTTCAGGCGAAAAGAAAGCAGCGACTTTTTGCCAGAACGATTTCTGCGCCGGCGCCTTGGCAGGCGCGGAGTGCCGGGGCGACCGATCGTCGCTCCTGCGGCGGGGACCGCCACGCGAACGGCGTGGCCCTCTCCCGTTTGTATGAGATTTCATGTTGATCCTCAAGGTTGACCGAATGGTTATTCAGGCGGAGCGCATCAATGAATGCCCGGCCCGCAGCGCGCGGACCTCGAGAGGTCCTTTCAAGCAGCTTGCCCACAATTCGCGCCAGCGGAAACTCCGCCTCATTCCGAGCGGGAAAACTTCGCTTAAAACGGAGGCCCCTATCAGTCCCCCAGCCGATCGCCGCAGTGGCTAAGCTCCGCATCAGAGTCGCAAAAAGCTTGAATCGTCCAGGTAAAGAAACCACCAGTGTATCGAAGAAAAATTCCGACATCGGTGCTGAACTATTCCCGTGGATGCGCGTTAATGCAACCGCCAGGCCGCGCAGCGCATTTCCCATCGTGCGATTTAACGGCGAATCCAGTCGTCGCGTAACGAATACAGGCGTGACTTAAGGTATTCTCGCGGCGTTTCCCCGGCGATCGGTCTGGCAAAGTGCCGCCACGCTCGCCGGCTGAGCTTCGGCTCGTACCCAAACTCCGGCATCAGGTCGCGGCAATGCCACTCCACCCATCCGATTTCGTCCTTCCCCAGCTCCGTCCGCCAGCGTGTCACCGGGTCCTCGCTGATCTGTCCGAAGCCGATTTCGGCCGCGGAGTTGCCCGACCAGTGCCGGCCCGCTTTTGTGGGCCTGAGGCCCGATGCCCCGTCAAAGGAGACATCAAGAAACCCGCAGACTTTGCGCATTTCGTCCTCCGGCGTGCGCACCAGTTGCTCGTATTGAACCACGAGTGCATTGGTGATTTCGTGGCGCCGGATGCGCAGCGCAAGGCGGGCCGCTTCCCGCCAATGGCTGACGCAGTAGTAAACCGAAAAGCGCCGGAGTTGCCGCGTTTTCTCGAGCGCAATCTGCGCGGCCAGGGTCGCGCGCGGATCGCGAATCATGGTGATGATCTTCGCGTGCGGGAAACGCGCAAAAATCGCGGGCAGATGATTTCGATTCGCGGGTGTCTTCTCCACCCAGCGCCGCACCGCGTCCCGTGATTTGCCGAGAGCGGCAGCGTACGCTTCCACCATGATGACCAGGAGATCGCGCTCCGCGTTCCCAGGCCCAAAAGCCATCTGCTCGAAGAGCTCGAGGCAACGCCTTGTCGGAAAATCGGAGTAGTCCCGTTTACCCCATTTGCAAGGACCGCCGAAAACGACGTTCGAGAGAGAATCGCGGGTCAGATAGTTGAATTGCTCGCGGCGGGAGCGGCGACCGAATTTCGTCCGGACGGTCGGGAAATAGGCCGTTTCCTCCGGCAACACGAGGAGCTGCGGATGATTGTCGAGCAACGCGACGAGCAGCGTGGTGCCCGATTTCGCCTGACCTGCTATAAAACACGCGCGCTGCTCGAACGGCAGCGGGCTGGCCGCTGTGTTCATGCGCTCATCTTGTCCCCTTCGCGATACCAGGCGAAGAAGCGCGGCAAGCCTTCGGCCAGTTTTGTCGTCGGCTTGTACCCCAGGAGCCGTCGCGCTTTTGAAATGTCGGCGCAAGTCAGCGGCACATCGCCAGGTTGTTCCGGCAACTGATTGATTTTCGCCTTCCGGCCCACCGCAAGCTCGATCGCGGCGATCAAATCCCGGAGCTGGACCGTCTCATTCTCGCCCAGATTGAAGATGTCAAAAAGCTGCCCTTCGTAGGTCAACGCCGCGCTCACGCCCTGAATAATGTCGTCGATGTAAGTGTAATCGCGGCGGGTTGAGCCGTCTCCGAACTGATCGATCGGTTCGCCCGTGGATATGCGACGTGTGAATTGATGGATGGCGAGATCGGGACGCTGTCGGGGCCCGTAGACCGTGAAAAAGCGCAGAGCGACAATGCGCATCTGGTAGAGATGTGAGTAGGTTGAACACAGGAATTCGCCGGCTATTTTTGTGGCGGCGTACGGACTGATTGTTTGCGTAAGATGCGCCTCCTCGGAGAACGGCACTTGCTCCAGAAGTCCATAAACCGACGAGCTGGATGCGAAGATGAAACGCTCGATCCCCCGCGCCCGTGCCGCTTCCAGGAGATGCAAGGTCCCGAGCACATTCGTATCGTAATAAAGCTGCGGCTGCCGGATCGATGGCCGAACGCCCGCGCGCGCCGCGAGATGGGCGATCGTGTCGAATTTCTCGTGATGAAAAAGTGATCGTACCGACTGTGAGTCGCGCAGATCGATTCGATGAACGGAAACGTGATCGGTCAATCCGCGAAGATTCCGGTGTTTGATCGCGGGATCGTAGAAATCGTTGAAGTCGTCCAGAATTGCGACTTCGTGGCCGTCGCGAAGTAACCTCTCCGCCAGATGCGAACCGATAAAACCCGCGCCGCCCGTCACCAGAATCCGCATCGCGGGAGCGTAAAGATGAAGCTTGGGACGAGCAAGGGAAGAACCGCCGCCGCTGTGGCCTGTTTCCTGGCCCTCTTCCTCGTGACGCTCGCGAT
>JACCXL010000206.1 GCA_013697015.1 Chthoniobacterales bacterium
GTGCAGCGTTTCTGGGAGCAGCACTGATCCATCTCGGCGCGGTCGCGCTTGCTACGACCAAGACCACGGATTTCGCCGCCGGCAGAGATAATGGAGCGACTGTGGACGTTGAATTGGATCCCGCGACTCCCGCGCAAACGCCGTCCGATGCGACGGAGGCGCCATCGATGCCTGCAGTCGAGCCGCCGGACGCGTCCGTGGAGGACGACTTTGCAAAGGAGGAGAACACGTCTCCGGTTCAGAAAACACTCGTTAGACCGGTTCGGCCAGTTACAAAAATAAGGGCGGTGTCGGCAGGCGGTTCGGTGTCGATGCGAAACGCCAGGGTTTTCGCGGTCAGCGCACCGCAGCCGCAATACCCTTACGACGCACGCCGGCAACGCATCACCGGTCTGGGATCGCCGTTCTGACGATCGATCCGCGCAGCGGCCTCGTGTTGGACGTAACGATGATCCAGAGCACCGGCAGCTCACTGCTCGACAGTGCGACGACGAGCGCATTTCGCCGGTGGCGGTTTAAGCCCGCCAGCGTCTCGAAGGTGCAGACGCCGATTACGTTCACTCTGACCGGCGCGTCTTACTGATGCGCAAAACTGTAATGCGCAACCCAGATGCCGTCGTTCTCCTCAATTTGCACTCTGGCTGCTAGAACGATCCAGGACGGATGCAAAACGAGCGCGCCCAAACAAACTATGACTTTGGCGAGTTGGTGCGGCGCTTTGAGCTTCCGCTCGTCCAATACGCGGCGCGGATCACGGGCGATCGCGAACGGGCGCGCGACGTGGTGCAGGAGACGTTCATGGAATTGCAGCGCGCGCAGCGGGATCAGCTCGATCACGCGCCGGCGAAATGGCTCTTCACTGTCTGCCGTAATCGCGCGCTGAATGTTTGCCGGAAAGAGCGACGGATGACTTACCTCAGCGAGGAACTTCTGGAAGCACCCGGAGCCGACGCGCCGGCGCCGTTCGCGCAGCTCGAACAAAAGGAAGCGAGCGGTTTCCTGCTCCGCATCGTGGCCACGCTGCCGCCGCGGCAGCAGGAGGTCGTGCAGCTGAAATTTCAAAACGATCTTAGCTATCAGGAGATCAGCGAAATCACAAAGCTATCGGTCAACCACGTCGGCGTGCTGCTGCACACCGCGCTGAAAACATTGCGCCAACGTTATGCGGCGGCTGCGCGCGATTTCGTTCCCTTCGCACCACGAACCAGTCCATGAAAATCAATCTCGACGATCCAAATCTCACGGCCTACGCGCTGGGCGAGCTCCCCGTCGCGCAGCTGCCTACAATGGAACAAGCAGTCAGTCAGTCTGCGGAAGCGCAGGAATTCGTGCGCGAGACGCAACAGCTCGCGCGCATGCTCGGGCGGGAGTTTCGCGCTGAGCTGCTCGCAACGGAGGATAAACCGCTCAACATCATGCCGCTGCCAGGCAGAACGAGCTTTTGGTCGGACGCGCGCTGGATGTCGATCGGCGTCGCCGCTTCGCTCGCGCTGGCGGCGATGGTCACCGTTGTAGTGCTATCGGGAATTCAGCGTGGCCATGTCCTGCCGGTGGCGGGTAAGGATGCGACGGCAGCCGGGCAGTCGAACGTCGCGCCTGCCGAGGTGGAGGTGGAGACCGGCGAGTCTGTCGCAAGCGAGCCACCGCCGCCCGCTCTCAACCCACAAGCTCCTGCCGAATTTCGCGAGGAAGCGGGCACCGCGGCGCTGCCCGCGGCTCGCGCTAACCGGGCGCGCGGGGTGGCGAAAAGCGCGGTGGTGAATTCGATGCAGAGCGCGAGCGGAGCGCCGCACAACTTCAACACGGCGGAGTACGATCACTTTAAGGAAAACCCGTTTCTCCCGGCTGCGGCCAATCCGCTTTCCACGTTCTCGATCGACGTTGACACGGCGTCCTACGCGAACGTGCGGCGTTTCATACACTCCGGCGCGCTGCCGCCCAAAGATGCGGTGCGGATCGAGGAGATGGTCAACTATTTCAGCTACGATTACGCACAACCGGAAGCCGATCAGCCTTTCTCGATCAATCTCGAAGTCGCCGGCTGTCCCTGGCAGCCGGAGCATCGGCTCGTGCGGATCGGATTGCAGGGGCGCGAGGTCGCGAATGAAAAACGTGGCGCGAGCAATCTGGTCTTCCTGCTCGACGTTTCCGGTTCGATGGAACCAGCGGAGCGACTGCCGCTGATCAAACAATCTCTGCGTTTGCTCGTCGACCGGCTGACGGAAAACGATCGTGTCGCCATTGTCCTTTATGCCGGAGCGTCTGGCCTCGCCCTGCCTTCCACGCCGGGCAACGAGAAGGAGAAGATTCTCGCGGCGCTCCAGGATTTGAAACCAGGCGGTTCGACCAACGGCGCGGCCGGAATCGAGCTCGCCTACCGGATCGCGTCCGAGCATTTCATCAAAGGCGGAGTGAATCGCGTTCTCCTCGCGACCGATGGCGATTTCAATGTGGGTGTGACGAGCCAAGGCGACCTCGTGCGGCTGGTGGAAGAAAAGGCGAAGACCGGCGTGTTCCTGAGCGTGCTTGGCGTAGGCAACGATAACTTAAGAGACTCGACAATGCAGAAGCTGGCCGACAACGGGAACGGCAACTACGCGTATCTCGATTCGCTCGAAGAAGCGCGCAAAGTTCTGGTGCAGCAAATCAACGGTACGCTGATGACGATCGCGAAGGACGTGAAGGTGCAGGTCGAGTTCAATCCGTCACGGGTCGGATCGTATCGGCTTCTAGGCTACGAAAAGCGAATGCTAAGAAAGGAAGATTTTAATGATGACCGCGTGGACGCGGGCGAGATCGGCGCCGGACATACCGTGACAGCGTTGTATGAAGTGGTGCCGTCGGGCGCGGGCGGGAGCCCGGAGGTGCCGCCGGTTGACCCGCTCAAGTATCAGGCGCCAAACCCGAACATGACGTCGTTTTCGCGATTTTCGGAAGAGATGCTG
>JACCXL010000212.1 GCA_013697015.1 Chthoniobacterales bacterium
CGCCTACCCTACCCGTTAGAGCTGCGCGCGCTTCCTTCTCACGCCCGATGGCGTTTTTCTCGGATAGGGTGGGTGTCTCGCCCGAAGTTTCCGGCGACTCGCCGGAAACGGGCGTTGCATTCGGCGAACCGCCGAATGCGGCAGGCAGGCCGCCTGCGCTCCCCAGCTCAGCCAGCTCCATCGGCGGGAACATAGAGGCGGCGTAATACGGGAGGTGGCCACTCGTTAGGTAGAGCTTCTCGCGCGCGATGTGCGGCGTCCGGACGCGCTGATAACCGGCGGCGAACTCGGTTTCTTTCGCGAGCTTCTCGAGTTCCTCGATGATGGCGGCGCCGCGCGGCAGCCAGAGCGGCAGACCGGGGCCGACGTCGTCGTCGAAGGTGAAGAGCTCGAGCTCCTTGCCGAGCTTGCGATGGTCGCGCTTCTTCGCTTCCTCGAGCATCGCGAAGTATTCGTCGAGCTGTGTCTTGTTTTTGAAGGCGGTCCCGTAGATGCGCTGGAGCTGTGGGTTTTTCTCGTCGCCTTTGTAGTAGGCACTGGCGACATGTGTGAGTTTGAACGCGCCGATGTTGCCGGTGCGCATGACATGCGGGCCCGCGCAAAGATCGAGAAACTCGCCGTTGCGATAGAGCGAGATTTCTTCGCCGGCCGGAATATTCTCGATGATATCGAGTTTGAATTTAGACGTCTGAGATCTCGCGCCGAGAGCGCCAAGTTCTCCACGCTGCGCCATGGCTAACGCTTCATCGCGTAAGACGGTGGAGCGCTCGAACGGATGGTTCGCTTTGATCTCCCGTTTCATCTCGGCTTCGATTTTTTCGAAATCCTCGGGCGAGATGCGATGGGGCAGTTCGACGTCGTAATAGAAACCGTTCTCCACCGGCGGACCGGCGGCGAACTGCGCGTCCGGCCAGATCTTCAAGATCGCGGTCGCGAGCACGTGCGCGGCAGAATGACGCAGCCGCTCGACGTCTGTCATCCGCGCGCGTTGTCCCGGCGTTTTGCGGTCCTCAGCTATGTCTTCGGCGATTGAGCGCTCGTTATCCATCAGAGAATAGCGAGAGATTCCTCGACTTCGCTCGGAATGACAACCTGCGAAGTTATAGCCGACGCGCTTTACTTGATCTCGGCGAGCTTCTTTAGATCGATGCGTTTGAGCCACTCCTGCAGCTCCGCCGAGGGCTGGCCGCGCGTTTCGATTTGCAGAAAGTAGCGCTTTGCGACGAGCAGCCAGAGCGTGCCGTGCTTTCCATCCTGCTCAAATATCTCGAAGCCGGGATTCTCCTCGATCGTGACCGACTTGCTGTATCCTTCGGCGGACTCTGCGCCGTTGCCCCAGGCGGCGGTGGTGGCGGAGACATACTCGGGATTCGCCGCTGAATCGAGGATGCTGATCGACGTCGTCGGCACGTTGTCGCCTTCTCCCTTGGCGTAGTCGCGGTGCACCGTGGTTACTTTCGCTTCGGCGGCATCGGTGGTGGATCCATCCGGTTTATCGGCCGTCCAACCCGGTGGCGCATCCGGCAGGGCGGGTAGGAGTTTGGAGAATTCCACGACCTCGGGGACGAGCGAGCCGGGTTCTTCGCCGGCACCGCAAGCGGAAGAGCACGACCAGAAAGCGACGAGCAATGCGCCGCAGAGAACGCGCAGCTCCGCACGCGAACTGAACCTGCCGCGGCGCAGGCGGCATTTGTTCGAAAAGATTCGATCGCTCATGCGACGGTGTACTCGATTGACTTTGCCGGGGTCGTTTGTCAAGACGCGAAGCATGCTGCGCCATAAATGGCTGCTGGTCGCCATCGCCCTTGTCGCGATGGGCGTCCGGTTGATTCACATCGATCAACCTTTTGTGGATAACTGGAGCTGGCGGCAAAGTGACGTGGCGGCGATCGCGCGCAACTTCGAGCAGAACGGGTTTCATTTCGCGCGGCCGCAGATTGACTGGGCGGGGAACGCAGAAGGCTACGTCGGCACGGAGTTTCCGGTGCTGCCGTTCCTGGCGGCGCTCTCCTATAAGTGCATCGGCGTGCAGGAATGGATTGGGCGATCGCAGGCGCTCGTTTTCTTCGCGGCGTCCCTGCCTTTTTTCTACTTGCTCGTGCGCGACCTCTTCGGAAGAACCGCGGCGGTATGGTCCGTCTTCTTCCTGAGTTTTGCGCCGCTCTCGATTGTGGCCGGCCGCGCTTTCATGCCAGACATACCGTCCCTAAGCCTTGCGCTGGTCGGAATGTATTTCTTTGAACGCTCGATCCGGCGTGACGAAGGCGCGAGCCTCTGGGTCTCGGCGTTCCTGCTTTCCGTGTCGTTGCTCATCAAGCTGCCGAGCGCAGTGATCGGCGCGCCATTTTTTTACGTGGCATGGCAGCGCTATGGGTTCCGCTTGTTTCGCGAGCCGCGTTTGTGGCTGTTCGCCCTGATTGTGTTAGTGCCTCCGGCGGCTTGGTACTGGCACGCGCACCAGATCGCGAATCAATTCTATCCGCATCATTTTTTTGGGGCCGGTGGCGTGCGAATCATGAGCGCGAGCTGGTATTGGAAGATCGCGGCGCAAACATCCGGCTCAACTTTGACGCCCGTGCTTCTTGTGCTCGCGGTCGCCGGCGCGTGGGCGATGGGCCGAACTTCGAACGCGCTCATCTTCCACTGGTGGTTCGCGGCGATGCTCGCCTTCATTTTTGTGGTCGGATGGGGAAATCGGCATCAGTGGTATCAGCTACCGCTCGTTCCGATCGCGGCGATCTATGCGGGGTACGCAGCCGCGCGCTGGCAGCAGAAATTCGGAAGCCGTCGCCTCGCTGCAGCCGCCGGCGCGGTGCTGATCATCGTGGCATTTGGCGCATTGTCGTTCTTAGCGGCGCGCCCGTTTTATGCGCCCGTCGCGCGGGAGCTACGTGAACTCGGGTTCGAATTGCGAGCCATCACATCGCCCGACGCCCTGATTGTCGCCGCGGATAACGGTGATCCGACGGTCTTCTATTATGCGGAACGCAAAGGGTGGCATTTCACCGAAGACGAAGGAATTTACTATGGGGAACCGAGCGACAACGCACAGGCCATTTCCGACTTGGACAATCTGCGTCGCCACGGCGCGAACTATCTTGTGTTCACGTCCGGCACGCGTTGGTGGCTGGATTACTACGCCGAGTTCGCCGAGCATGTTTCCCGTAACGCTGCCGTTGTGCGAGAGACGGACCACTTTCTCATTTACCGTTTGAATCCAATCGCCCGAGCCACGCCATGATTCCGCCGGAACTTACGCTGCGCAGTGCCGAAGCCCGGGATGTGCCTGCGGTTCTGGCTCTGATCCGAGAACTGGCGGAGTACGAACGAGCGCCGAACGACGTTGTTGCAACGGAAGAAGGGCTCGAGCGCGTGCTTTTCGGGGACCGGAGATCGGCCGAAGTCGTGCTCGCGCTTGTGCAAGACGACCTCGTCGGGTTCGCCGTTTTCTTTCACAACTTTTCAACATGGCTGGGGCGGCCGGGTCTCTATTTGGAGGATCTCTTCGTCCGGCCGGCCTTGCGCGGAAAGGGATATGGTCGCGCGCTGCTCGAGCATCTCGCGAAAATCGCACAGGAACGCTCGTGCGGACGGATGGAGTGGGCGGTGCTGGATTGGAACAAACCGGCAATTGAGTTTTACAAAAAGCTGGGAGCGCAGCCGATCAACGAATGGACCATCTTCCGGCTGACGAGCGACGGCATCGCGAATCTCGCCGGCACGTCGACGACGTAAAAAGCCGGAGCAAGCGCTTCGGTCCTAATGAGTAAGGCCACCACGAAGATCGAGGACTACGCTTTCCTCAGTGACACGCAGACGGGAGCGCTCGTCAGTCGCGACGGCTGCATTGATTGGCTCTGCCTGCCCAGCTTCGATTCCGGCGCTTGCTTCGCTTCTTTGCTGGGCAACGCGAAGAACGGGCACTGGAGTTTCGCGCCGGCTGAAAACATTACGCGAACGAGCCGGCGATATCGCGGGGATACATTGATTCTCGAAACCGAAATCGAAACGGAACAGGGCATGGTCCGCCTGATCGATTTCATGCCGCCGCGCGGCCATAATCCCGACGTCATTCGCATCGTCGAGGGAGTGCGCGGCAGCGTCGCGATGAAGATGCAGCTCATTATTCGCTATGGTTACGGCGAGGTGATCCCCTGGGTGCGGAAGCGGCACGGCGGGTTGGAGGCGATCGCGGGGCCGGACGCGATGATTCTGCGGACACCGGTCGAAACGCGCGGCGAAGATCTCACAACGGTCGCAGAATTCACCGCGCGCCCCGGCGAGCGCGTGCCGTTCGTGCTTACCTGGTTTGCCTCGCACGGAGAACCGCCG
>JACCXL010000322.1 GCA_013697015.1 Chthoniobacterales bacterium
TGGGCGACAGATTGTGTTTGCCTCCTTCTTGTGGATGCCGCGCGGTCATGATGAGCGGGGCGCGCAGCTTCGACATCGAACTCTCAACTTCACCCAAAATCGGGAGGAGCGCGTCGAGTCGAAGTTCGAAAAAGTCAGGCAACTGACGCAGCCGAACCGCTCTCTGCAGATCGGCTCTCGTCGCGATGACCCCCACCGGAGCGGAACGGAATCTCTCCGCTTTCGCGGACCTTCGCGCTGTCATCTCTAAAACATTGCCCGAACAACGGGCGCTCAAGGAGCTGAAATCTCGACTCACGTCTGGGATGCGGAACGCGCCAGGATGCGCTCCGTGTACTTCGCGAGCAGGTCGAACTCCAGGTTCACGAAGGCGCCGGCCGCCGTGGCACTGAGGTTGGTGTGCCGTCTGGTATGCGGGATGATCCAGACGGCGAAGCTCTCGGCCCCCACTTCGGCTACGGTAAGACTGACGCCGTTGATCGCGATGGAGCCTTTGCTTGCGACATAGGAGGTAAATTCGACCGGCAGCTCCACTTCGAGACGGCAGTCCGCACCGGACTCCTCCCACGCAATCACTCGGGCCGCGCAATCAATATGCCCCTGCACGAAATGGCCGCCGATCCGCCCGCTCGCAGCCAGCGCGGGCTCCAGATTGACGGGATCGTTGGGACACAAATTTCGCAGATTCGTTCGGGTCAATGTTTCCTCGAGTAGATCGAATGTCAGTAAATCTTCCTGCTGGGCCGTGACTGTGAGGCAGCACCCGTTGACTGCCACGCTGTCGCCCTCGGCGGATTCGCTCGCCAGCTTTGGGGCGGAAATTTGCAGCTGCGTGCCGCGCTCGCTTCCACGAATCCAAAGAACGGTTCCGATCTCTTCGATCAATCCCGTAAACATCAGGGCGACTTACGCTGCCCGATCTGAAATCGCAACCGGGCGACTAACGAAAGAAAAACCAGGAAAGGAGCCCAAAGAGCGGGAGGAGAACGGGCAGCGCGAATTTCGCCGTATAGGCAAAAAAACTGGGCGTCCGCACGTGTTCGTGTTCCGCGATCGCTTTCACGAGAAGATTTGGTCCATTCCCTATATAAGTGAGCGCGCCGAAGAACGTCGCGGCGAGGGAAATCGCCACGAGATGATGGTCGTGATCTCGGACGAAGGCGGCGACGTCGGATGCATTGTCGGGATGCAAGTGATGCAAACCAAACGCCGCGGCCAGGAACGTGAGATAGGTCGGCGCATTATCGAGCAACGCTGAGAGCACTCCGGTAAACCAGAAAAACTGCATGTCGGAGCGCAGCCCGAAGCCGGCGGCGTGGAGTTCCATGTATTGCAAGGCGGGCGCCATCGTCCCGAAGATTCCGAGGAACAACCAGGCCACCTCAGTGAGCGGCGCGAACGTGAAGTTGTTCATGACGCGGACTTCCTTATCCGCCGAGAAATAGGCGGCCGTGGCGGCGCTGCACAGCGCGACTTCGCGCCATCCTTCGGGTGCGAAAATCAGCGCGACCAGCATGATGAACATCCAGAAGATGTTTGCTGCGCCGCGGATTCGCCGTTGGGCCGGCGGCGGGTGCTCTCCGCGAGGCCAACGGGGCGACCGCCGGAAATTGGCCGAATCGAGCAGGTAGAATCCGAGCAAGACAAACGCGACGCTCAGGAACCAGGCAAACAAGCAGCGCCGCAAGGCCCAGAAAAAGGGTACTCCTTTAAGGAAGCCAAGAAAGAGCGGAGGGCCGGTTGGAAGAAGAGCGCCGCCCATATTTCCGACGAGAAAAATGAAAAATGCCAGGTGCAAACCGGCGAAGCGATGCCGGTTGATCGAGATCCATGGCCGAATGAGCAGGACCGACGCGCCGATGGTACCGATAAGATTCGCCAGCACCGCGCCGGCGAAAAGGAAGAGCGTGTTCGACGCTGGCCCCGCTCCGCCGCGCACTCGAATGTGAACGCTGCCGGCCGCGACAAAGAAGGAACCGACCACGACAATGAAACTCAAATAATCGAGCGCCGCGTGTCGCAACGGCTGAACGTCGTGTTGCCCGAAGATGTAGTAGCCGCTCGTGATGGCGGTGAGACTGACCGCGAGCCAGCGGTAGCTTTTTTCCCAGCCATGCTTCCAGACGGCGGGAGCGATTGCGATCGAAAGCAGCATCACCGCGAAGGGCAGCATGATCAGGAGGGCAGGCCCCTCGGCGGTGACAGCGGTGGCGAGAGAATTCACAGGTGCGTTGTTGCTTCGCGGAATCGATCCGCTCGTACGTCATGGCAATGCCCACTTACAACAAAACCGCCAACGTCATTACGCCGGACGAACGCAACGGCCGGACGGTGCTAAGGCGGCGTCGAACCGCCCGCCTGGAGACGTGAAGCCTCCTCGCTCGCGCGCTGCAGATTTTGCACAGCGGCTTGAAACTGGGGTTGGACGCGCAGCGCCTCATTGAATTGGGTGATCGCCTGCGAGATATGTCCCTGCCGAAAATAAACAGTGCCGAGATTGTTGTAAGCCGTCGCGCGCTTGGGGTCGAGCCGCACAGTCTCGAGAAAATGTGTTTTTGCGCTTTCCAGGTCGCCCTTCTGGTAAAGTGCGGTTGCCAGATCGCACTCGGCATCGGCGTAGTCAGGTTTGTTCCTC
The DNA here is from genome assembly GCA_013697015.1 of Chthoniobacterales bacterium. Classification (GTDB taxonomy): domain Bacteria; phylum Verrucomicrobiota; class Verrucomicrobiia; order Chthoniobacterales; family UBA10450; genus JACCXL01. Next base: position 2,636 of record JACCXL010000322.1, read on the forward strand.
ACCGCCTCCTGAAACTCGACGATCGCCTGATCAAGCTTTCCCTCACGCGCCAGGAACATGGCATAATTATAACGAACCTTGGCCGATTTCGGGCTCAGGCGGGTCGCGGCTTCGTAATGCCCGACCGCCTCATTTTTGCGGCCCAGGCTTTCGAGCAAGTAAGCGTAATTGGAGCGAAATTCACCGTTGTGCGGATCGAGGCGGAGAGATTGCTCAATATGACCGGCGGCTTCATCCACCTTCGATTTGCTGAGCAGAAGGGTGGCAAGACTGTAGTGCGCTGTCCCGTCGTTCGGGTCGAAGCCTAGCCCAATCTGATACTGCTGGATCGCTTCATCATGGCGGCCCGCTTTCGCGAGACTCCCCGCGTAGTCGAATCGTTGTGTGGCACCGGTCGGTAAATCGGCGACCACCCATCCATTGCGTTCTGCTTCAGGTGCGGGACCGCGAGTCTGCCCGATCCACAAAGCCCCGAGAGGAATCACGAAAATTGCCACCCACTTGAAGCCGTGCAGGAGCCAGCTGGGCATAAAAGTTTTTGCTCCAGCAGCCTCGACGCCTCCAGTTAGCCCCAGCGACTCGCGTGTCGAGCGTTCGCGAACTTTCCAGATAAAACCGTCGTAATAGAAATGGAGCAGGCCGGAAGCCGCGACCACGCCGGTGAGGGCACGTTTGATCGTGTCGACCTGGAGACGTTCATTAAAATATCCGAGGGCGCCATAGGCAAAGACAAGCCCGATGTAGAGCCCCACCAACGAACCGCTCCGGCGAAAAATGAAGCGCATAAATCCGCCGATCGAGCTGTCCTTCTCCACCCGATTGCGATTATAGATCCAGACGAGTGAAAGGTACTGAACGTCGTGAAAGACTTCGAAAAGCGCGATGCCGGCAAGGATATTGGTGACGCCGTTATTGCAAAACCACCAGAATCCAATGCTCGTGACGAGCAGTGCCAGCTTTACAGGATTGGGACGCTTTCCGCGGGCCCACATCCACGAGAAATTTACAATGAATAGAACCGATACCGTAATCGCCCCGAAGAGCATGACCTGCTGCGCGCCGTGCAGGAACCAGGGGGCAATGTACGGTCCGCCACTCGCGTAGTAAGTTTCGAGCGTATCGGTCATTCGTTCCGAAGAGAGCAGCACTGCCGTCGCAAACCAGACGGCGCACGTAGCCAGGTCGAGGCGACGCGTGAGCGGAGCGAACGAGCCTAACTTGGCATCGTAGATCCGGCAGAAACCATAGGTCTGCATCATGCCGTGCCAGACACCCCAGAAGAAAACGGCGAGAATAATACCTTTGAGACCCCACCAGGTGAAAGCGATACAGACAGCGACCAAAAAGATCGGCGCGAAAATGAAGCGCCAGCGGAACCGTTCGAACAAGGCCCGGTCTCCGTAGGCGCGGATCATCCCCGGGAGATGATGGCCCATGGCGCCGAACGCGGCCACGAACACATAAATGTCCTGCGCGCTCCAGCGTGCCTGGGCCAGCGCGAACATCGGGATGAGCAGAAGCGGTGTCCCAACGTAGAGAATCAGATCGCGCCAGCTATTCAGAATCCAGAGATTCGTCTTGGGCGCCGCAGCCGGAACGGCGGGCACTGTTTGCGGCGGTGAAAAAGCGCTGACGAGCTGCATTGGTTGCGCGAAATTCTCCTACTCGTGCGAAAAAATCAACACTCCGCTGCGGAGATCGCTGGCCTCAGGCCCGCAATCCCGATCGCGCAGCCCGCGCGCTAACGCGGTTTGCGGCAACCGACGACCACCGTGCGCCCCAGCAACAGATCGAGACTATTCATCTCGCGCACGAACCGCTCATTCATGGCGTCAATTGTTTTATATCGGCTCTTCTCACGATGTCTCGCGATCAACGAGAAAACCTGAATCGGCAGCCAAAGAAAAATGAGCGGAATAACCGCGCCTCTTTGATATCTGTCGATTGTCGCGGTGATCTCGGCGAAGCCGGCGTCGCTCAGCGCGTGGGCCAGGTAAAAATACGAAACGGGGTTGATATGCCCACCGGTCAAAAAGCGGACGTGACCGCGCGTGCGGAAGCGGTCGCTTTCGGGTACGTGGAGTGGCCCGAACAATGTGAAAAACCCGAACAACAGATAGCGGATGCGCGACCGCAGGCTCAGAACGTTCGGGGTGCTCAGCACGAGGATGCCGTTCGGCTGCAGCACGCGGTAAATCTCGCGCATCGTCCGGCGGTAATGTTCAATGTGCTCAATCACCTCGGTGCAGGTCACGAGGTCGAATTCATCGTCTCCGTAGGGCAGCCGCTCGGTATTGAGATCGGCCACGTCGACCGGCACATCGGGCAAGCGCATCAGGTTCGGCGTGTAGTCACACGCGTGCGCCGCAAGCTTGAATTCGTCGCGGACGATGCGGATTAATTTTCCATGCCCAGCGCCGATATCGAGATAGTTTCCGCTGAGCGCAGGGGACAGCTCCCGGATCTTCCTGACGACCGCGTGGAGGATTTTTTCGGTACTGAGGCCCATCTCAGCTTAGGGGAGAGGCATGGGAAACACGGCGCAATCATGTCATCGACTGCTCGCCAGGCGCAAGATTGAACGACGCTCGACCCGCATCTGCTCCGTGGTGACGACGCATCGTCAGCTGGCCCTCATTCGGTCCGCGAAACCTGGTGCACTGTAGCAGATGAATGTGAAGACCGAGCACAACGCTCAGGAATGGTGGAGGTGGAGGGACGGGCGCGCTGTCCCCTCCCGCTGATGACGGACGCCACGGCGGGCGTCCCTCCAATCAAGAGCGTCTCAGAAGCTTCGGATATAGTGCACTGGTCCGCCGGCCTAACGACCAATCATGAGCTTCGCTCTCTCCCCACCTTGCGGTTGCTGGTTTCGCGCCTTTAAGGGCAACGGTCCATTCATGATTGCCGCATGCAGGGGAGCGAAGCTTCCTCGCCTTTGCGTGTAGCCCGCACCCGATCGTCCGTGACTGCCGCTCGATGTGAATTGTTTCCCGAAGGACTGCCAAATTAGTGGAAGATCGGGCCGCTATTCGCACGACAACGCTGCTCTAATATTCCGCGCTGGGATTTTCCTCCCCGAAGGTGAGGCGCGAACTTCGCCCTCAAGTTGGCGGAATTCTTGCTTCAGCAGAGACGCGATACCGCTCTCAAACGCTTAATTTGTCCGTGAAATAGGCTTGACCTCAAATGCGGGACGACACCACCCTGTCCGCAACCGTTCAAAATAATTTAAAAAAAGTGAAAAAAAACCTTGTCACCCCTCGAAACGTCCGTTAATCCCTTGCCCGAAACCTAACCAAACCCAATGGAGAAACTAATGATCAGACATGCACTCATGAAGTTAGGATCTCTCCGCACCGCTCTTGTA
>JACCXL010000276.1 GCA_013697015.1 Chthoniobacterales bacterium
AGATTGGGATCAACGCCAGCCCGAAACCGGCCGTTGCAGTGGCCGCGAGCGCTCCGAGCAAAACAGCCACGAGCGCACCGGCCACGAAAACGAGTCCGAGCAGTCGATAGCCTTTGTAGACGTGCCCCAGACCCGGAATCACGCTGAGCATCACCGCGACAGCGTCGCTCGCCTGTCCTTCCGCCGAATCGGTGTTCCCCGGGTACGGAGCTGGTTGCGCTGGTCCGGCGGCAGGCGCTGTTGATGGTGCGTCGGTGTATTCCAATTGGTTCTCCTTCGTGCGGCTGTGACTCGCTTTTAGCGTCTCCATAGTCGCAGAATTCGTCAAGTAGAGTCGTCGGTGAAAAATGTTTGCGCTTGTCGCGCTTACCGCGGTGCGGAGATGATGCGGCATGGACTCTTCTACGAGCTCGAAAATCGCACTAGTTCTCGCGGGTATCGCTTTTCTCCTCATGGTCTGCGCGGAAGTCCTGCGCGTCTCGCACGGGAGAAGGATCGATTTTTTCCACGTGCTCTTCGGCGTCGGGATGCTGGCGTTCATGATCGCGATCGCCGGCCGTGGCGGCCGTAAGAGTTGATCTTCGCGCGATGGCGGCACTGACGGAGCTCGTTCGCTATGCTAACGAATACCTGCGGATCGGCGCGATTCAGGACTACGAAAACGCGCTGAACGGTCTCCAATTGGAAAATGGCGGAGAGGTGCACAAGATCGGCGCGGCCGTCGATGCTTCGAGCCGGTCCATCGCCGCGGCTGCGCAAACCGGCATCGATTTTCTTGTCGTTCATCACGGGATGTTCTGGCCCGGCCTTCGTCCCATCACCGGCGCCTGGCGCGCGCAGGTTAAGCTCGCCTTGCGCCATGACCTTGCCATCTACAGCGCGCATCTGCCGCTCGATCTGCATCCGGTCGTCGGCAATAACGCCCAACTGGTCGCCGTACTTGGGCTGCAGAACGCGGAGCCGTTTTTCGAGGCGAAAGGGCAGCCGATCGGGTTGCGTGCATGCGGAAACAGTTCTCGCGCAGAACTCGTCACACGATTGGAGAACTCGTTAGGCGGCCCGGTCAAAATATTCGCCGCTGGACCGGCCGAACCGAAAACGATCGGCGTCGTGAGCGGCGGTGCGGGTGGCGAAATCTACGGCGTTGCCCGCGAGGGCGTGGACACCTTCATCACAGGGGAGGCGCCCCATTGGGCTGCGATCGCGGCCGAAGAACTTCAGATCAACCTCTTGCTCGGCGGCCACTACGCGACCGAGACCTTCGGAGTGAAGGCGTTCGCCGCGCACCTGGCGGAGCGCTTCAATCTGCCTTGGGAGTTCATCGATCATCCCACGGGTCTCTGATTTTGCTTCGCATTCGGATCGTTCGTCGCTCACGCTGAATCAGTGGAGTCGCTCCTGATCCTCGGCGGTCTCGCCGCACTCGGCGTCCCCTTCATTCTCTCGCTTGTTTGCTTTAAGAGGCTCGACGCGATCGCGGCGGAACTCGGGAAACTGACTCGACGCGTCACCGCGCTGGAAGCGACCGAACCGATGGCCGCCGCTACGCCTGCCATACCACGCACAACGAAGCCGCCGCCGCTGCCGCCGATCCCGATCTTGCCGCCACGGCCTCCGCCTTCTCCGACTGCCAAGCTCACGGAGCCGGCGAGTCTTCCCGCTCAAACGCCACCTGTCGCAGCGGCTCCGAGTTGGTTCGAAACAATCGATTGGGAAGCGTTCATGGGCGTGAAGCTGTTCGCGTGGCTGGGTGGATTTGTCCTCTTCCTCGGCGTGGTTTTTCTGGTGAAATATTCTTTCGAAAGAAACCTCGTTACACCGGCCATGCGCGTGGTTCTCGGGAGCGTGATCGGCCTGGCGTTGCTCGTCGCAGGATGGTGGACCGCGGCGCGCCAGTATCGCGTCTCCGGCCAAAGTCTCTGCGCGACGGGCGTCCTCATTCTCTACGCAAACATCTTCGCGGCGCATGCCTTCTACCACCTCATCGCCCTCGTGCCGGCTTTCGTATTGATGGCGATCATTACGCTCGGCGCGTTCGTTCTCGCGGTGCGGCTCGACGCGCAGGTCGTGGCGGTGCTTGGCCTCGCCGGCGGATTTATCACGCCCGTATTGATTTCAGCGGGGGATAACGCCGCGGCGCTTTTCACCTACATCGCTCTGCTCAATGCAGGCATCGCCGCCCTCGCAATTCACCGGCGCTGGGATTACCTCGTTCTCCTCGCCGCCGTTGGAACCGTCGCGACAGAATTCGGCTGGGCGTTTCTCCGGATCGGGCATCCAGCAGCGCCGCTTGCTTTCGTCGTTTTCATTGGGTTCCAACTGCAATTTTTCGCCTTCTTCGTGCGCGCCCTGCGCAGTGCAGCCCAGAGTAGATGGTTCGTGTGGTCGGCCACCGCGGTCGGTTTCGCGGCCATCGCGTGGGGATTTTGTTTTCTCGATTACGGCGACATCCGGCACCAGCCCCCGTTCTTGTTCAGCTACGTCTTTCTCGCTGACGCCGCCCTCCTGGCCCTGGCGTTTTTGAACGATCGCGACTCGCGTCTCGCCGGCTTCGCGGGAAGTGCGGTCTTCGCTTTTCTGGCGACGTGGACAGCGAATTATTTGACGGAACGGAACCTTTGGTGGGCGCTGGGCGCTTTTGTCTTGTTCGCGTTGCTGCACGCTATCTTCGCGGTCTGGCTGCGCGAAGCTTCCACCCGGCCGAAGAACGCCTGGATCGCGGAGTCGGTGCCGTTGCTACCGCTCGCGTTGATCTGCTTGTGTGTCGTCCAGGGGAACACTTCCTTTGCAATCTGGTTTTGTGTTCTCGTGCTGGACGTCGTGCTAATCACGCTCGCCATCGTGAGATCTTCGACGCGCACGATGATCCTGGCGCTCATCGCGACTCTGGCCGCGGCGGCTTTGTGGATCGTCGCCGCCCCGCGGGCCGAGGATGTTCTCGCGTTTCTGGTGGTCACCGGCGGATTCGGTTTCTTCTTCTTTTCCGCCGCGCTCTTCGCAGCGCGACGGTTCGCGGGCCACAATGTCGAGCTACGTCGCAACCTGCCCGCGCTCGCCGCCGGCCTGCCCTTTTTCCTGCTGATCATGGCAGTGGCAAAGCTGCCAATTCTGAATCCGACGCCAGTTTTTACGGTGGCTTTCTTGCTCGCGGTTCTGCTCTTGGG
>JACCXL010000325.1 GCA_013697015.1 Chthoniobacterales bacterium
CCACTTCAGTTTTTGCCTAACGACGTTAAAAAACGAAACACCCGGCAGCGCGGCCAGCGGAAGAACACGACCGGATTTACGCACGCTTACTTTCGCACCGAACTCGAGCCGCACGGGATCGCGCCCGTCGACGGTGAGAAAGACGGGATATCGCCGTTCCGTGACTTCTATCTCGAGGACTGAATTCTCGCCGACGATGATCGATCGGTTGGTGAGAACGTGCGGGCAAATCGGCGTCACGACGAAGGCGCCCGATTCCGGCGAAAGGATCGGTCCCCCGGCGGAAAGCGAGTAAGCGGTCGACCCTGTCGGCGTGGCGACAATCAAACCATCGGCGTTGAACTCGGTGAGCGGCTCTCCGTTGACCGACGTCTTCAAGCGAACCAAACGAAAGACTTCGCCGCGACTGAAGACGACGTCATTCAATCCCGTGGTCGGCCGGTGTGTTTGTTGTCCGTTATTTACGATCGCTTCGAGGAGGGTCCGTTTACTGAATTTCATTTCTCCGCGCACGATGCATTGCACCGCATCGAGGTATGCAGCCGAGTTTGCGCAAGTCAGAAACCCAAGGGAGCCAACGTTGATCCCGAAGATTGGTTTAATCGTTTCGTCAAGCTGCCCGACAACATGCAGAATCGTGCCGTCGCCGCCGAGGACGACGAGCAAATCCGCTTCGCTGGCGATGGTGGGGATATCGCCCCGAGACTTGAGACCAGCCAGGGTCGCCGTTTTCGCTTCCACCAAAACCGAGACGGCCGCTTGCGCGAACTCAGCGCTCACCGCGCGCGCGAGTTCCGCAACGCCCGGCTTTCCAGTGTGCGCGATCAGGCCAATCGTTTTCGGGCGCATAAGAAAAACTCCTGGTTGCCATCGGCGCCGGTAATCACAGACGGGACAATTCGCTCCACGGCGTGCCCGGCTGCGAGGACAAAGTCGCGAATCTTCGCCTGCGCCTTTTCGTGCAGACCGGAATCGGACACGATGCCACCGCGCCCCACGTCTTCGGGTCGCAGTTCAAACTGCGGTTTAATCAGCGCGAGAATCACTCCGTCTGGAGTGGACAACTCGAAGGCATTGGGCAAGACCAAAGTCAGCGAAATAAACGAGACATCGATGACACAAATCTGTATGTCATCCGGCACGTCCAGGCGGGAGAGGTAGCGCGCATTCAGCTTTTCGCGCACAACAACGCGCGGATCGTTTCGGATTTTCCAGGCGAGCTGCCCATGACCCACGTCCACTGCGTAAACTTTGGCCGCGCCGCGCTGCAGGAGACAATCCGTGAACCCACCCGTCGAGGCGCCAATGTCCAACGCCACTTTTCCTTGCACATCGAGCGCGAGCTGATCGAGGGCGCCGGCTAATTTCACGCCGCCCCGGCCCACGAATTGGGCGGGTCCGGTGATCACAAACTCCGCGTCGCGTTCTACGAGCTGCGACGCCTTGTCGCAAATGCGATCGCCGATCCGGATTTCGCCAGCCATCAGCGCCCGCTGCGCTTGTTCGCGGCTCGCGAAGAAACCTCGCTCCACCAGGACTAGATCCAGCCGGGATTTCTTCGCCATTGTTGCGTCAAAGCTTTGCGACGCAGCATACCTCGTCCATCGCATTGCGAACTGCGGCAAACGCCTGGTTTATCTGTGAAGGCTCTGCTCGAGAATGGATTGAATAATTTATCTGTTATGAGCGTAATAGCTAACGGAAGATACCCTCTCGTCAGTCCTTTGCCGAGCACCATGATATCCCATATCGGGGTAAATCGGTGCCAGACGTATCGTTTGTCAGCCGCCACTAGTGCGGCCGTGTCCCATTCACTCATCGGAAGAATAGCCCCGCAGTAATTTTTCGATCGAAGCGACATCCTCGGCCGAGGCACGCCGGCGCTGGTATTTCCGGAAGACCACATCCTTGAGCGCGAGCAAGTCGGAAAGGAGCGGGCGACCATAATAGGTCCATTCGCCGTCGCCGTCCGTCTTCGACTGAAACTTCCAGACACCGCCGAACTTCGTGACTCGCACCTCCCGCTTCTGTCCGTCCGCGTCCTTCTCTTTCCATATGTGTTGACTCCGCATAAGTCGCGAATCTTACATTAGCATCCTTGAAGGACGCAGCCAGACTGCTGGCCTACCTGGCCGCGACTCTCCTCTTTGGCGCTGTTCTCGCGCCCTATCTCTACTGGTCTGGTCAGGCACTCGCAGCGCGTGGAGTGCTGCCGTTTCTGGACCACTACGAATTCGAGACTTTCTTTCACCGTGCCCTGCTCGTGGGTGCCGTCGTTTTCTTATGGCCGCTCGTGCGATCGTTGCGGATCGGCGAATGGCGCGCCGGCTTGGGATTGAGGTCGAATCGAAGAGCCACGCGTGACACCATTGCCGGCTTTCTTCTTTCCGCTCTTCCCCTCCTCCTTTGTGGAGCGGCGACTGTTGTGTGTGGACTTTATGGCGTCCGCAACGCGATTCGCTGGCCGGCGTTAGGCTCCGTATTCGCGGCCACGATCGTCGTACCACTAATTGAGGAAACGCTTTTCCGCGGATTGATCCTGGGCGTCCTGCTCCGCGGCATGTCGAAGGCTGCCGCGATTTTCCTCACCTCAGCGCTCTTCTCGGTCTTACACTTTTTGAAGGCGCCGGAAAATACGAATGCCGTCGTCACGGCGACGAGCGGCTTTGTTTCGATCGCAAACGCCTTTGTGCAATTCGGTCAACCGCTGCTCCTGCTGGCCGGTTTCTCGACACTGTTTTTAATCGGCTGGATTTTGGCGGATGCGCGCGTCCACACGCAATCGCTTTGGTTGCCGATCGGGTTGCATGCAGGCTGGATCTTCGCGAATGGCGTTTTCAACAAGATCGCTCATCGCGAGATGGTGATTCTTCCCTGGCTCGGCAAGAATCTCCTCGTGGGCCTGATTCCACTGGGCGTCGGATTGATCACATGGGCGTTGGTTCGAACCTGGCTCCGTTATGCCACCGCCAAAACTTAAGCCGTGGAGCGGGCTGGTCTCGCTCTTCTACCCATCGCTCTGTTCGGTCTGTACCGATGCAGTCAGTCCGCACGAATATCTCTGTGCCGCCTGCAGCAGCAAAGCGACCCGGATCACGGCTCCTTTTTGCGCCAAATGCTCCGAGCCTTTCGCCGGATCAATTACCGGGTCTTTCACCTGCGCGAACTGCGCGCACCGCGTCATGCATTTCGATGCTGCCGTTTCGGTCTACCGCAGTCGCGGCCTGGTCCGTAAACTCGTGCATGAATTTAAGTATGGGCGCCAGCGGCAACTGCGCCACGCGATCGGCAGGTGGCTCGTCGAAACAATGGAGGACCCTCGACTGGACGGTCGTCGCTTCGATCTCGTCATTCCGGTGCCATTGCATTCCGCGCGTCAACGCGAGCGGGGGTTCAATCAGGCCGAGCTCCTCGCCGAAATCTTTTGCACCACGCACCACTTGCAGTTGGCGTGCATCCTGGACCGCATCCGTTATACCATGACACAGACTGCCTTCGACCGGCCCGAACGCATGGAAAATTTGCGCGATGCCTTCCGTTTACGAAAAAACGCGGACGTGCGAGGTTTGCGCGTGCTTCTGATCGACGATGTCCTGACCACCGGCTCCACGCTCAGCGAATGTGCGCGCGTTCTGAAAGCCGCGGGCGCCGTGACCGTGCACGCCGCGACCGCAGCTCGCGCCTGACCCATGGCTATCTTCAAAAAACCGGCACTGCGCACGCAGGGACGCAAAAAACGCGAGATGCCCCAGGGTTTGTGGCAGAAATGTCCGGGCTGCTCGGAGGTTGTGCACGAGATCGAACTCGCCCAAAACCAGCGTGTCTGCCCCCGATGCGATTATCATTTTTCCCTGTCGGCCAAGGATCGCGCGGAGAATCTGCTCGATCCGGAGAGCTTCGTGGAGCGCGACGCGAATCTGCGTTCCATCGACACGCTTCATTTTCAGGGCATGGCCAGTTACGAAGATCGGCTGCGCAAATATCAGGACAGCACTGGACTGATGGATGCCGTCCTGAGTGGATCTGGCAGAATCGAGGAAACCACGGTCGCGATCGCGATCATGGATTTCACGTTCCTCGCGGCCACGATGGGCTCCGTGGTCGGCGAACGCATCACGCGCACGATCGAATACGGCACGGCGCAGCGCGCGCCGGTGATCATCATCTCCGCGTCCGGTGGGGCACGCATGTACGAAGGCATGCTTAGTTTAATGCAAATGGCAAAAACGAGCGGCGCGCTGGCCCGTCACGCGGAGGCGAAATTGCCTTACATTTCCGTGCTCACTAATCCGACGACTGCCGGTGTCATGGCAAGTTTCGCCTCGTTAGGCGACGTCATTCTCGCGGAGCCGCGGAGCATGATTGGATTTGCCGGGCCGCGCGTCATCCGGGAAACAACACATCAGGATCTGCCGGAAGGATTCCAAACGGCGGAGTTTCTTGAAGAACACGGTCTCATCGATGCGATCGTGCACCGCAAAAGAATGCGCGCACAGATTGCTCAATTCCTCGCCTACTTCTCCGCGACGGCGTTGTGACGTACCGCGAGGCGCTCGCCTGGCTCTACGCGCTTCAGCGCTTCGGCATCAAGCTCGGGCTGGAAAACATCCGGCGTTTGCTCTCGGAGCTTCGGCTCCCGGATAAACGCCATCGCATCGTGCACGTCGCGGGCACGAACGGCAAAGGCTCGGTCTGCGCGATGCTCGCTTCCATTTGCGCTGCGGCTGATCTTCGCACCGGCCTCTTCACCTCCCCTCACCTCATCACGTTTCGGGAACGCATTCAGGTGAACGGCGAAATGATTTCCGAGGAAGATGTGGCCGTCGGCCTAACGAGCTTGCGTGCTCATCTCAGCAATTGGGATCCGCATCCCACATTTTTTGAAGTGGCCACAGCGCTCGCGCTGCAACATTTTGCGAACGCGCATTGCGAGATCGTGATTCTCGAAGCCGGATTAGGTGGACGACTTGATGCCACGAACGCCGTGCACCCAGCGGTATCCGTGATCACACCGATCGATTTGGACCATCAGGCGTGGCTCGGCGGCACCATCGAAGAGATCGCGGCGGAGAAGGCGGGAATTATCAAGCATGCCACGCCGGTTGTTTCCGCTCCCCAGCCCGCGGAAGCCGAGCGGGTCATCCGGGAGCGTTCGGCCGCATGCAGCGCATCGCTCACGATCACGGGCCAGGAATACGGAGGAGCGGTCTCATTAGCAGGGGCTCATCAGAGGCGGAACACTGCTCTCGCGATCGAAGCTTTGCGCGCAGCTGCTATCGCGGTCCATGAGAAGGCGATCGAGAGCGGACTCGCAAAGGTGCGGTGGCCGGCGCGCTTTCAGCGCTGGGACGAACGCACCGTGATCGATGGCGCACACAATCCCGCAAGTGCCCGCGTCCTGCGCGAGACGTGGCGGGAAATTTTCGGCGAGGAAAAAGCCGCGCTCATTCTCGCCGTGTTCAGTGACAAAGATGTGGCCGGTATTCTGGCGGCACTCATACCGCTCGCAAGCGTCGTCATTCTACCCAGCTTTCGAAGTGAGCGCGCGGCTGCGCCCGAAGAAGTGCTCGCGCTGATGCGCCAAATCGCACCGGAAGTATCTTGTAGAGTTTCACCATCAGTCGAAACCGCGCTGCAGGAGGTGCAAGGGCGCCGCCGCGTTTTGATTACCGGCTCGCTTCACTTTGCCGGTGAAGCGCTGGCGGTTTTAAGCGGCGAGCCGGGCGCGTTCGAAGAGTGCGCGCAATGATCTACGCGGCGACTTCGAAGCTCCGGGGAGCGCACGCGGCTCGCGTGCTCGTTGCGGCGGCTCGCCGCAACGTGAATCACGCCTATACAAGAACG
>JACCXL010000279.1 GCA_013697015.1 Chthoniobacterales bacterium
TTCCACCTGATCGCGCGGGTCAAGGCTGATCCCGCCCGCACACCTGACAGAGCTATCTACAATGTCGCTGATACATCTCCGATTTTGCAAAGCGCCGCCTACGAGTGGCTGGCCGGAAGGTTCGACCGGCCGTTACCGCCCGTCGGTCGCTCGTCAACCGGGCGGAAGCGAGGCAATAGCAACAAGCGAGTTAGCAACGCGAAGCTGCGTGCCACCGGCTGGCAACCGCGTTATCCGACTTTCGAAAGCGCGATGCTGGAAAGCATTCTGCCACAGCTGGATTCAGCGGGCGTTTGAGCCGCACACCAGCCAACGTCGGTATGGAAGCTGCTTTCGAAATTTGCATGCGCCACATCAAATTGACCGGCCGTGAAGCGACGATCGTCCGCGCCATCGGTTTCACGGAGTCGATGCTGGGAGCGGAGATTCAGGACGTAGCTCGGATGGAGCCCGACGATGTCACCGATACGCTGAACAGCCTGATGTCAGCTGGCTTTGTCGAAAGCATTCCGTTTTATGAGGAAGTGCAGTTGGCGGAGATGCCGGTGACGGCTTTCGAGATTAATCCTGCCTACCTGCACGGCCTGCGCGAAGCGCTCTACCGCCGCTAAAGCGCGACGCTTGGCGTGGCAGCCGCGGCGGCTCCGCCTCGGAGTGAAGTGCGTTCGCCGAAGAGCTGACGGATCACTTCCTCAACCGGCAGTTCCTGCACGTTGATATCGCTCACGCTGCAAGCGTCGAGGAGCTGTCGACATGTTTCCGTCACTTTTGCCCGCGCGACCTTCAGTTGCACGGAGACCGGCGTTTGCTCGATCACCTCGCCGTAGGCCGAGAAATCACGCGTCGCCGCTTCGGAAAAAGTAAGCCGAAGAATCTTATGACCGGCGAACCGATCGATGATGGAGCTAAGCGGACCATCAAAAAAGATCCGGCCGTGATCGATGATAATCACGCGGTGGCAGAGCTCCTCGATATCCTGCATGTAATGGCTCGTCAGCATCGTCACGATGCGGTGCTCGGAGTTATAAATGCGCAGAAATTCCCGCACACGTTTCTGACTTACAACATCCAGGCCGATCGTCGGTTCATCGAGGAAGAGCACCCGCGGTTCGTGCAGGAGCGCCGAGATTAACTCCATTTTCATCCGTTCGCCTAACGACAATTCCCGCACCATCACGTTCATTTTGTCCTGCACTTCGAGGAGTTCGCTCAGTCCTCCCACAACCTTGCGGAACCGAGAGCGGTCGATGCCATAGATGGCGCGATTGAGCTCGAGTGATTCCTGCGCGGGCAAGTCCCACCAGAGCGCGTTCTTCTGGCCCATGAGAAGCGCAAACTGCCGCTTCATCGCGTTCCGCCGTTCCCACGGGACGAAACCAAGAACTCGCGCCTCGCCAGAGGTCGGGTTGAGGAGTCCGGAAAGCATTTTCAGGACGGTCGTTTTGCCGGCGCCGTTGGGGCCGAGGAAACCGACCAGTTCGCCTTCCTCAATTTGAAACGTCACGTCATCGGCCGCGCGCGTTTCATCGTACTTGCGTCGCACGAGCCCTTTGAGCGACCCGCGCAATCCGCTCTCCTTGCGATAGGTGCGGTAGGTTTTTGTCAGGCCGCGCGTCTCAATCACGTTCATCTGAAATCCGTGCGAGCGGTGCGGCGAACGGTCGCTCAATCAAGCCGCGCTCGGATGCGGTTGAGCAGCGGCTTTGCCTAACAACGGCAGAACTTTTTCCACGAGCGCGTCGGCCGTGATGCCGTGCTTTTTGCGCAGGATCGGAATCGTGCCGTGCTCGATGAATTGATCGGGCCAGCCGATGCGCACAACCGGCGTATTGATCATTTGCGTACTCAGATGCTCCATCACCGCACAGCCGAAGCCGTTATGCAAAACGTGATCCTCCAGCGTGCAAATAACAGCAGCACTGCGAGCGAAAAATTCGAGTGTGCCTGTGTCCAACGGCTTGATCCAGCGAGGATTGATCAATGCCACTGACAGGCCGCGTTCCTCCAGCTTACGCGCAGCTTCCTGCGCCATCTCGAACATGTTGCCCAACCCGAAAATCGCGACGTCGCGTCCGTGCTGCACTACTTCAGCTTTTCCGATCTCGAGAAGTTTGGGAGCGGCCTTCGGTTGTGCGCCAACACCTGCCCCGCGCGGGTAGCGAATGGCGATCGGGCCGGAGCTGTAGTTCGCCATCGTCCAGAGCATGTCGACAAACTCCTCTTCGTCTTTCGGCTGCATGTGGACGATGTTCGGCACGTGCCGCAGGTAGCCGATGTCGAAAAGACCGTGATGCGTCGGGCCATCATCGCCGCTGAGACCAGCTCGATCCATGCAAATCGCGACGTTTAAATTCTGCAGCGCGATGTCGTGAATGACCATGTCGTAGGCGCGCTGCATGAAGGTCGAGTAGATGGTCAGGAAAGGCTTCAGCCCCTGCGTCGCCAAGCCGCACGCGAAAAGCGCCGCGTGTTCCTCCGCGATCCCGACATCGAAATAACGTTGCGGATGCTTTGCCTGGAATAGACCTAAACCTGTCCCGCTCGGCATCGCTGCGGTGATCGCGACGATGTTCTGGTTTGAATCCGCAAACTTCGCGAGCGTCCGCCCCAGCAACTCAGAATAAGTCGGCGCGGAAGCCGGCGCTGTTTCTCCGGTGTCGGCAGCGAATTTCCCGAGGCCGTGAAACTTGTCCGGTTTGGCGATGGCAGGCTCATAGCCTTTGCCCTTTTTCGTCAAAATGTGCAGCAGAACAGGCTCTTCCTGCGTTTTCAAAAACTCGAACGTCTTCGTGAGCAACGGAATATCGTGTCCGTCAATCGGTCCGTAATACCGCAGGCCCAGCTCCTCGAAAATGACGCTCGGGACGAGCAGGTTTTTCACTCCTTCTTCTACCTTGTGCGCGAAGTGCGCAGCAGTTTTCCCGGCGATGGCCTCCACGAAGCGCCGCGCCTTATCGTGCAGGCCCGCGTAGGTGGGATTAGCGACAATGTTGTTCAGGTAACTCGCGATCGCGCCGACATTTTTTGCGATCGACCATTCGTTGTCGTTCAGCACCACGATGAAACGCTTTGTCTGCGAGCGCGCATTATTGAGCGCTTCATAGCTGATTCCGCAGGTGAACGCGGCGTCGCCCGCCACCGCCACGACGTGTTCGTTACCGCCATGTAAATCCCGGCCCACGGCCATCCCGAGCGCAGCGGAGAGCGCCGTTCCGGCATGCCCCGCTCCATAGCAATCGTGCTCACTCTCGGTCCGCAGGAGAAAACCGTTGAGCCCCTGGTATTGCCGCATGGTTCCGATCCGATCGAGCCGGCCGGTGAAAATCTTGTGCACGTAACCCTGGTGACTCACGTCGAAGACAAGTTTGTCGCGCGGTGTGTCGAAAACGCGATGCAGGGCGATTGTCAGCTCGACGACGCCCAGATTCGGGCCGAGATGACCGCCGGTCTGCGAGAGCACTTTCACCAACTCATCGCGAACCTCTTGTGCGAGTTGCGGAAGGTCTTGCTCAGACAGTGCCTTCACGTCCGCGGGCGAGCGCACACTATCGAGCA
>JACCXL010000330.1 GCA_013697015.1 Chthoniobacterales bacterium
AGCCGGGGTAATCGACGAGCAGAAACGCATCGGTCGCCGTCGGGTAGCCACGCAAAATCGTGGTCCAATCAAGCGCGAGCGAGCCGTTGCCGCAAAAGGCCACCCAGAGACACTGCGGGATTTGGCCCGAGCGCGGCGGCGCGTAGAACGCCACCTGTTTCCCGAACGGCATGACATATTCGATCTCGAGACCGCCTGGCGGCATGGCGTGCGTGTAAGTCCGATCGTACGGCCGCGGATGATAAATGAGCGCGTGCTGCTTGAAATGAACGAGCGCGACCACGGCGACGACGAGAATAAAGAGTGTGACCAAGATGGTCCGCAGCCGTCGCAACATCGGACACGAGAGTGCGTCGTATTAGTTGCGTCAACCAGGGGATTCGCTGCGCGTGCTTTCCTGCTCGATGGTTTCGCCATGCTCTACGTCGTCGCGACGCCGATCGGCAATCTCGACGACATCACGTTACGGGCGCTAGAAGTGCTAAAATCGGTCGATCTGATCGCGGCCGAGGACACGCGGCATTCCGGAAATTTGCTGCGGCATTTCGAAATCCGGAAGCCGCTCGTCAGTTATCACGAACACAACGAGGCGATGAGCGCGCAGGAATTGGCGGAACGGCTCGCGGCGGGCGAAAACGTCGCGCTCATTACCGATGCGGGCATGCCCGGCCTCTCGGATCCCGGCGCGCGGCTCATCCGCAAATGCATAGAGCGAGAGTTACCGTTCACAATCGTGCCCGGTGTTTCGGCGATCCTCACGGGGCTTGTGGGCTCCGGATTCGGACTCGACCGCTTTACCTTTCGCGGCTTTCTACCGGTGAAATCAGGCCAGCGCGAACGCGAGCTGCGCGCGGCGGCGGAACGCGCAGAAACATCGGCCTTCTTTGAATCTCCCTATCGCCTGGTGAAGACCCTCGCGGCCTGCGCGGAGATCATGCCGGACCGCATGCTTTGTGTGGCGCGGGAGTTGACGAAGAAATTCGAGGAATTTCGGCGAGGCGTTGGGACTGAGTTGCTCGCCCACTTTGAGGCCCATCCGCCGAAGGGCGAGATTACGTTCCTGGTCAGCGGCGTGGAGTCGCGACGCTAAGTTCTCCTTGTCAAAAGCGGCCGGTTGTGTGACTTTGCGCGGCTTTTCCCAAGGAGTAGACGAAATGGCTTTTGCAATCATCAAAACCGGAGGCCGCCAGCATCGGGTGGCAGAGGGCGACATCATCGACGTCGATTTGCTGGATTTGGAAACAGGTAAAGAAGCCGTCTTCGGTGAAGTGATAATGCACGCCGACGGCGACAAGCTGACGCACGGTTCGCCGATTTCAGGCGCGACCGTGAAGGGCAAAGTGATCGAACAGCGCAAGGACAAGAAAGTAATCGCCTTTAAGTATCGCCGCCGCAAAGGCTACCACCGCACCGTCGGACACCGCCGCAAACTGACCCGCGTAAAGATCACCAGCATTAGTCTGGACGGGGAAAAGAAACCGGCCAAGGCGCGCAAAACCGACAAGGCCGCTGAATAGTCATGGCACATAAAAAAGGACAAGGCAGCGTAAAGAACGGGCGCGACAGCGTCAGCAAGCGGCTGGGCGTAAAGAAGTTTGGAAGCGAGGCCGTCGTGGCCGGGAACATCATCATTCGGCAGCGCGGGACGAAGTTCCAGCCGGGTAAAAACGTGGGACTCGGTCGCGATTACACGATCTTCGCGCTCGTTGATGGCCAGGTGCGGTTCGATCGCGCCGGTCGTCGCGTTAATGTCGAGGCCGCGGCGGCGAAGTAGCGGCTTCTCGTTGCGGTGTGTAATTTTGCCGACACGCGCGCGGCGCGCGAGCGCCGATTCGTTTCCGTCGGCGATCAAGATATGAGCAATTGCCGCTCACCGGTCTTTTGGGCTATAACAGTGAACTTCGTATGAGATATCAAACCTACCTCCTCTTCGGCGCCCCTGGCAGCGGCAAGGGCACCCAGGGTAAAACGCTCGGCACGATCCCGCGCTTTTTTCATTGCGCCTGCGGAGATGTTTTTCGCTCGATCGACACGCGCACAAAGGTAGGCCGCGCGTTCCTGGATTACTCGAGCAAAGGTGAGCTCGTACCCGACGAAGTGACGGTGGAGCTCTGGAAAGCGAGAATCGATGCCGCCGTCGACGCGCACACATTTAAGCCGGACATCGACTTCCTCGTGCTGGACGGCATCCCGCGAAATGTCGGCCAGGCGAAAATCATGGATAGGCTCATCGACGTGAAAAAAGTCTTTCACCTCTCCTGCCCCGATCGCGACACGCTCTTCATGCGCTTGAAAAAGCGCGCGCTGAAAGACAATCGGCTCGACGATGCGAATGAAGAGGTCATTCGGCGCCGCCTTGATACCTACGAGACGGAGTCGAAACCGGTCCTGACCTATTACGGAGATGTTCGCATTACCTGCGTGGACGCGACGCAGCCGCCGGCGATGGTTTTATTGAAGATTCTTGAAAGCGTGAACGACGGCGCGCACGGGGTGAACGGGAGTACGGAACCGGTCGAGGCGCAGAATGAGCCAGCAGCAATTTGAGAATTTTACCGCTTCCAGCCTCTACTGCGACAAATGCAAGGCGGCTATGCCGGTGCGAGAGCGTTTGCTCTTAGTTCTGCCGGAGAAGGAAATTTACGATTATCTTTGCACCGGCTGCGCTTCGTCGGTCGGCCAGCGCGAGATCACCGCGGGTGAGAAATTGATGGCGCAAAACAGGACCGCACGACGTCCGCGGCGTGCTCCGACACCTCGCCGACTCGTCCCCTAAAGTCCGGATGCGTGTCGTCTTCATCGGCACGGGCGAGATCGGCGTGCCGACGCTCCGCTGGCTGACGAATTCGGTTGATCACGAACTGGTCGGCGTCGTCACGCAACCAGACAAGCCTGTCGGTCGCGATCAGCGCATTCAGTCGCCGCCGATCAAAACCGCGCTGGGTGAGAGAAGCGTCCCCTTGCTTCAGCCGGAGCGGATCAGGCAGGAAGTTGCGTTGGCCGAGCTCCGCGCGCTCTCGCCAGACTTGATCGTGGTCATGGCTTACGGCCAAATCCTTCCGCGAACTGTCCTCGAGATTCCCAAGGTCGGGTGCCTTAATCTGCACGCTTCACTCCTGCCACGACACCGCGGGGCTGCCCCGATTCAGGCAGCCATCACGGCGGGCGACGTGGAATCCGGGATAACCGTGATCTATATGGATGAAGGCCTCGACACCGGGGATATTCTTCTGCAGGAGAAAATCGCGCTCGCGCCCGCCGAGACGGGTCAATCGCTGCACGATCGCCTCGCCGAAATCGCACCCGCGACGCTAGCGAGTGCACTCACACAGGTGAGCGCCGGAACGGCCCCACGCAGCCCGCAGGATAATGCCGCGGCCACCTACGCAGGCAAACTTGAGCGCGACCATGGTCGAATCGATTGGTCCGAACCAGCCGAGGTGATCGAGCGGAAAATCCGCGCCTTTCACCCCTGGCCAGGAGCGTTCACCGTCTTAAGCGAGAAACAAGGTCGGGAATGGAAGCTGAAAATTCACGCTGCTCGACTTGTCGCAGCGCAAGGCAAGCCGGGCGAAATCAGCCGTGGTAACGATGACGAGCTCATCATCTCAGCGCGCGAAGGCGGAATCGAGCTCGGAACGGTGCAGCTGGAAGGAAAATCGGTGATGAGCGCCGGCGAGTTCGCCCGCGGGCACGCCCGTTTATTGCATTCGGCCGCACGCTAAAACTGGCTGCGCGTGAAGGGCGGCAGCCGCCTACGGCATTTTCGCTTCCCAACACGCAGAGGTTCTGGTTCATGATTGCGCCCCAAATGGATACCGGAACCGCCGCGCCGGCCTACAAGCGCATCGTCATCAAGCTCAGCGGCGAAGCGCTTCGCGAGAAAGGCGCGCGCGAGAATATCTCGCCACAGATCGTGCGCGGAATCGCCGAACGGGTCAAAGAGATAAACGATCTCGGGGTGCAGACCTCCGTCGTCATTGGCGGCGGGAATATCTGGCGGGGGCTCTCGGCCAGCCATCGGGGCATGGATCGCACGACCGCTGATTACATGGGCATGCTCGCGACCGTCATCAACGGCCTCGCTTTGCAGAGCGCTCTCGTGCAACTCGGCGTCGAGACGCGGGTGCAGACCGCGATTGAAATGCAGAACATCGCGGAGCCCTTCATTCTCGGGCGCGCCATCCGCCACCTGGAGCTGCGCCGCGTGGTCATCTTTGTCGCCGGAACCGGCAATCCCTATTTCTCCACCGACACGACCGCTGCGCTGCGCGCGAGTGAAATTAGGGCGGACGTGATTCTGAAAGCAACAAAAGTAGATGGCGTTTACGACTCCGATCCGAAAACGAATTCCAACGCGCTCCGCTACGACCGCGTCACTTACACCGAAGCACTCACGAAACGCCTGCAGGTGATGGATTCGACTGCGTTCAGCCTTTGCCAGGACAACAAGATCCCAATCGTCGTCTTCGACATGAATCAGCCGAGCAATTTTCTCGACGTCGTTCGCGGCAAGCAAATCGGCACGTTCGTCGCCGACTAGCGCGCGTCGCCGCGCAAATCCACCATTGCGAATTCGCGGCGCACGACGTTTGTTGGGCCGCCGGAGATGCTAACCACCTACGACGATGAGCGCTGAAGACATTCTATTCGAAGCGGAGATGACGATGGAAAAGAGCGTAGACTACATGATCCACGAATTCTCGGGCGTCCGGACCGGGAAGGCTTCGCCAGCGCTGGTGGAAAATGTTGACGTCGAAGCATACGGCTCGTCCATGAAGCTAAAGCAGCTCGCTCTGATCACGACCCCCGAAACGCGGCTACTCGTGGTCCAGCCCTTTGATGCTGCCACGGTCAAAGACATCGAGAAGGCCCTGAAAGAATCGAAAATCGGCATCACTCCACAGGTTGATGGGAAGATCATTCGATTGCCGGTCCCGGAGCTTTCCGAGGAGCGCCGCAAGGATCTTGTCAAATCCCTTCGGCAAATGGCGGAAGAAGCGCGTGTGCGCGTGCGCGGAAACCGCCGGACGGCGATTGATGACGCGAAGAAACTGCAAAAATCGGGCGAGCTGACCGAGGACGGCCTGCGCGACCTCGAAGGTGACGTGCAGAAGCTGACCGACAAATTTGTGAAATCAGTCGACGATCATCTCGAGCGCAAGGAAGCCGAGATCATGAAGGTGTAAGCCTTCGGCGATTGCTGCTCAGCGCTAGAGGCGCACCAGATCGAGCAGGAACTGGCACCAGAGATAGATCATTCCCCGCCAGGAATACTTTACTTCGCCTTCCGCGGCCGGCGTGAGCACGCCCTTCTGGATGTTGTGCTCGATCTGGTCGCGCAGATCTTTTTCGATCTCGGCCTGAATCCGATCTTCATCCATCGGATCGATCACACTAGTCTCGACGGTGTTGTGCCGCAGAAATTCCTTATGGCTCTGGTAAAGCTGCCAGAACGATTGATCGGGTCGCTGCCGGTTGATTCGAAACTGCGGCGTCAACTTTAACCCGTAGGAGAGCGGGTAATTCCATGTCGTCCAAATGATGCCGTCACGCGCCCGGGAGGAGATGCGCAGGTAATAAAACGAAAGATCGTTCTGCTCGTTTAAACAGATCGTTGCCTGCGCGCGATCCTCTTCCTTGTAGAAGAGCCGGAAGAACTGCCGGTAATCTTCCCAGTCCCAGCCTGCGTCGTTGATATGGGCGAAGCCTTCGTTCTCGATCTCGCGCGTAATCTCGTTCAGCGTCGGGAAAACGTCGGTCGACGGCGGACTCTTGGGCCGCAGCGCTTTTTCTTTCGGCAAACGAAGGGCGCGAATGCGTGTGAGAATTTCCAGCCACGGCAGGAACAACCAGCTCAGCGCCGCGATCGATCCCCAAATCCAGCTCCCAGTGGCAAAGTAAACCGCGAGAAACGAAGAGGCGAGGATCCCAACCGCCCCGGCTTTTTGTGTAAAGGACGTCTGATAGCTCCGCAACGCGACGCTGAGGACAGCAACGCCGAGCGTAAGAAAGA
>JACCXL010000344.1 GCA_013697015.1 Chthoniobacterales bacterium
GGATTCTACAGCGGTGACATTGGTCGCCAAAACTATACATCACACAGCGTGACCGGCGGCGTCGGCATCGGTTTCTAAAAGAGACATCCTCAAGCGCTGCGGGAAGTTAAAGCAGCGGGCGAGAAGGGGGGCGAGCGGATGCGGAAATGGTTACGATTGACTTTCCTATCGGACTATCGCGGCAATGGGAACAAGATCGAAATCAAAGCCTCCTCGGATAGCGGGTTGCCTCAAAGGGCTGCGAAGCCGGGCTCTTCGCCGCGGAAGCGTCGGCACGCCAAAAGCGTGCAGCGAGGCTAACCGCGGGGTAAGCGGTTTCCGTGATTTCCGTGGCGCCCTACACGCGAGGAGTTGGCCGCCGAAAAGGGGTTCCGACATTCCGATGCGTCGTACGTGCGACGCTGTTGACATTATGTTAACGGGGTGACCGTCGCCGGGCGTCGGGAATGTTCGCACACTGTCCAGTGACGCGATCTGCGTCGAGGGTGACACGGTAGATTAGAAATCCGTTGCTCTATCCGGCTGAGCTATGAGCGCTCGTGTCTGCTCAAGCCTCGCACTGTGATGCGCGGCGCAGACCTTATAACATGAGCGGGACCACCGTCAGGAGCCATATGAAAACTATTTTTTGGACCGGATATGGCCATTGTTCGTACGGATCGAGGCATCGCGACGGCTCCGATCACACAATTGGGGTCAGCCGGAAGCTCCAGAATGGGTGCTCAAACACCTTCCGGGAGGTCGCCGTGGCGGCGAAAAACGTCGAGCCCGGATTACAAACGACGTTTGCAGTCGAAGAACAGCATCGACGAGCTTGAGCGCCCTTACGGACCGGTCCGTTGCTTCAATTCCCACACGCGCAAAGCAGCGAGAAGAAGAGCCTTAGTCCGTGAGAGTGTTCCGGGAGCGGCAAGCTGCGGCTCAGCGTTTGCTTCCGTCCGAGGGGTGCGCCGGCTGCGCGGCCGACCTTTCCGCTGACTTTTGGCTTTGATCTGCCGCGCGGCTGATTCGCTGACTGGAAGATGTCCGCTCGAGTCCATAATAATATCTGCTCGTTAGGGGAGCAGCTTTCGCGCCAAGGGGTCGCGCAAGCCGAAGAGCCGGGCCGCGAAAACGCTTGTGTGCATGCCGGTTCTCCGGCACTTTCCACGCGCACATGGCAAATCGAAAACTAGGCTGCCTGAGCATTTTTCTCTTCGTTGCACTCTGCGTTAGTGTGCTCGTGAATTTCGGTCTGGCGGCCACTGCCTTCCGCCGCCTCGGCGGGATGTCGCGAGAAGAAGAACCAATTCCGCGGTTCCGCGAAACGATCGTGCAGCGCGGCAGCCGTGGCTCGAACGACAAAATCGCCGTGATCATGATGCGCGGTCTGATTAGTACGTCGATTCCGGGCGGAGTTGGCGAATCAATGGTGGACGACATGCGCGTCGCGCTGGAGCAGGCTCGCGACGACGACCATGTGCGCGGAGTTGTACTGGAAATCGATTCGCCCGGCGGCGAAGTGACTGCTTCCGACGTTATCTACAACGCCGTCGTTCGCACCCGCGCCAAGAAGCCGGTGATCGTCTATATGGATTCGCTGGCTGCCTCGGGCGGCTACTACGTGGCGTGCGGCGGCAAGTTTCTGATGGCCAATGAAACGACCATCACCGGGAGCATCGGGGTCATTATCCAAACCCTCAATTACGAACAACTCTTCAATAAAATCGGGCTCGCCTCCGTGGTTTTCAAAAGTGGGAGGTTCAAAGACATGCTCAATGGCGCCCGGCAGATCACGCCGGAGGAACGTGCTTACGTGCAGAATTTCGTGATGAAGACCTACGACAAGTTTCTCGGAGTGGTCGCCCACGAGCGCAACCTGCCAGCGGACGGATTGCGCAATACCATCGCCGACGGCCGTATTATGTCGGGGAAAGACGCGCTTGACTCCCGGCTGATCGACGGCCTCGGCTTGATCGAAGATGCCTACGGAAAGGCGAAACAGCTTGGCAACGCGCCCGAAGCTACGGTCGTGAAATATGGACCGCCCTTTAGTGTGAGCCGGTTCCTGCGCGCTTTTGGCAAGGCCGGTGACTCGAAGGTTGAACTGACTCTTCCCCGGCAGTTGCTCCCGCAGCTCGAGACTGGCCGCGCTTATTTTCTGCCGAGCTTTTACGCGCCCTAACGGATCGTTCGGAGCATGTCGTCCGACAGCTTGTTTACGGCCGTCGGTGCGGTCGCGAATGCTTTCTTCCTGCTGACGGGCGTTTACATTTACGTCTCGCTAGCGCGGCAAATTAGCGCGCGCACCGCGGACGCGTCCATTCCGTCCAGCAGGACGTTCGGCCCGCCGGAGGCGATGCTTGCCTCGGTGTTGGTAGGATTATTTTTGGCAAATCTGGCCAGCGCTCGCGGCCATAGCCCGGGCGTGCTGAGCACGCGGGATATCCTCGCGAATGCGCTCATCTCCATCGCCCTTTTCCTTTTCGTGGCCGGCTTCCTGCGTTTTCGCGGCCTCGATTTAAACTCGTTAGGCGGGCTCTCGAAGATCGGTTTCTGGCGTGCGCTCGGCACTGGCATGATCCTGCTTTTCGCGGCCTATCCGCTCATTTTTCTGGCTGATGCGGTGACACGTCGCATCCTCGGATCGGGTGCCGTCAGGCAGGAAATAGTGGAACTGTTTAACAGCTCGCAAACCGTCAGGCAGCGGGTGCTGGTAATTCTGCTCGCCGTGGCGGTAGCTCCACTCGTCGAAGAATTCATCTTTCGCTTTTTTCTCTACGGTGTGGTGAAGCGCTACTTTGGCCGCCTCGCCGGCCTGACGGTCAACGCATTGCTTTTTGCGGCTGTGCACGCGCACTTGCCTTCCTTCGCTCCGCTGCTCGTGCTCGGCGGCTGTTTCACGATTGCATACGAATGGAGCGGCTCCATTCTGGTGACAATGGCGATGCACGCGCTTTTCAATTCGCTCACCCTGATTGTCCTCGCCTTTCCGTCGATCGTGCAGCAATGAACCTGCGCAAACTTGGTGAAGATCGACTTCTGGCCCGATTCGCCTCGCATCTGCCGCTGAACCGAAAAGTGATTGCCGGGGCCGGCGACGATTGCGCCGTTGTCGATTCACCAGGCGCGGACGAACTGCTGCTCTTGAAGACTGATTGCGTGGTTGAGGGAGTGCATTTTGCGCTGCGCACGCCGGCTCGTTCGGTTGGTTGGAAGGCCATGGCCCGGCCACTAAGCGATTTCGCAGCGATGTCTGGCGTGCCGCAGTTTGCGCTCGTCACGCTCATCGCGGCGCCCGCCACGCCGGTTGCCTGGGTGAACGCGTTGTACGTCGGCCTCGCCAAGGTTGCGGCGCTTTTCGATGTTTCCATCGTTGGTGGCGAAACAAGTGCGACCACTGGACCGACGGTCGTCACGGTGAGCGTGGCCGGTTTCGCGGAAAAAAAGCGATGGATCTCGCGCTCTGGCGCGAAACCAGGTGACGAATTGTTTGTCACGGGCCGGCTCGGTGGTTCGTTAGGCGGCAGGCACCTTCGTTTTCGTCCTCGAATCGCCGAAGCGCGCTGGTTGACTGAGCATTTCTCCATCGACGCGATGCTCGATCTGAGCGATGGAATCGGCGCCGATCTCCCGCGCCTGGCCGCAGCTAGCCGCGTCGGATTCGAAATCGATCAGGGGTCGTTACCTCGAAATCGTGGGTGCACGCTCGCGCAAGCCATAGGCGACGGTGAAGACTATGAGCTGCTCTTTGCCGTCGCGCCCGAAACGAGTGCGGCGCTGCAGGCAAAATGGCGGAAGCGGTGGTCGCTCAAGCTTACCAGGATTGGACATCTGACGGCGCGCCGCCGATCACCCCCAAAGGTTCCTCGTGGATACGTTCATTTCCAACAGCGTTGAGGACACGATCGCAGCTGGTCGGGCGCTCGGTTCCAGCGCGCGAGCGGGGGATGTGGTCGCGCTGCTCGGTGATCTTGGCGCCGGGAAGACGCATTTTGTAAAGGGAGTGGTCGCCGGAGTGCGCTCCGATGTCGTTGTCACCAGTCCCACTTTCACCCTCGTGCACGAGTACGAAGGCGGCACTCTCCCGGTGTATCATTTCGATTTCTTTCGCCTCATTTCGCCCGACGCAGTGTTGCGGCTGGGGTTGGATGAATATCTGGACGGCGCCGGGATTTCGCTGATCGAGTGGGCCGATCGTTTCCCGGAAGTTCTGCCCCGACGCACGCGTTGGATTCGGTTTGGCATTTGCAGTGGCACGCAACGAGAAATCCGCGAAGAACTGGGCCAATGACGATCATCGCGTTGGAATTGTCGACCGGCCGCGGCAGCGTTGCGTGGGACGGGTTCCCGTCTCCTGGAGGAACAGGTTCGCATTCATTCCAGAATGATCGGAAACATTCCGGTCTGTTCTTCGAGCATTTGGAAAAGTGTCTGGAGGGTCGCGGCGCGCCCGAATGCATCGTCGTCGGACTCGGCCCAGGATCCTATGCCGGCACTCGGATCGCGGCGGCCACCGCGCTTGGCTTGCGCGCAGCCTGCGGAGCGAAACTCGTGGGCATTCCGTCCATTTGCGCTCTGGATACGACGGATGGGGACTACCGGGTGATC